>NZ_KV793306.1:267986-311208 GCF_001808425.1 Pseudomonas sp. HMSC08G10
GTCGCGAGTTCGAGTCTCGTTTCCCGCTCCAATTCAAAGCTGTATCGTCCATGGCGATGCAATGGCGATGAAGGCCAGTACGGCGCTTCATGCCAAATAGCGGTTTGCTTCATATTTGCGGGAATAGCTCAGTTGGTAGAGCACGACCTTGCCAAGGTCGGGGTCGCGAGTTCGAGTCTCGTTTCCCGCTCCAAATCGAAACGCCCTCTCAGACGAGAGGGCGTTTTTTTTTGCCGTTTCTGGCGTCGGCACCCGCGCTCCCGTTTTTGGGGGCAGGGCAAGCCTGTGCTTGCCCTGCTGGGGCATCAATGCTTCGGTGTCTGTTCAGGCAGGCTCAGCAGTTGCTTTTGCTGGTTCCAGTCGAAGGCTTCACCGTTCTGTTCGGCTTCGTAGCGCAGGTCTTCGAGTTGCTGGTACACGGCCAGTTCTTCATCGGGCATGAAGTGCAGGCAGTCGCCGCCGAAGAACCAAAGCAGGTCCCGTGGTACCAGGTGGGCAATCTGTGGGTAGCGCTGGATTACCTGGCAAATCAGGTCTTGGCCCAGGTACTGGCTTTCCAGTGGATCCTGTGGCAGCAGGGTGAGCAGTTCATCGAAGCGTTCGAGGAACAGGGCGTGGCTCTCTTCCGGCACCTGCTCGGCTTCACCCAGGGCGACCAGAATGGTGCGCAGGTGCTGAAGCAGTTGCAGGTGATACTCCAGGTGCGGGTTGGCCATGGAAAGGGTCCTCGGTATGGCTGAAACGGGGGCGGAGTATACGCCGGTTGCGCGGGCTGTGCTGAGCGTGTCAGCACAGTCCGATCGCCAGGAGTCAGCGTATCGCGTCTTTGATCGGGCGCAGCGCCTCCTTGTCGAATGCGTCCACATCGATCACCTGTCGCCGAGCTGCCTCCGCCTCATGCAAGCGCTGCCCCTCGGCAGCTTGCAGTACGCCAGCCTCGACGGCAGCGTCTATCGCTGACTGCCCAGGTGCGGGATGGACCTTGCCGTGCCTGATCGCCTCATGCAGCGCCTTGTGCTGAGGGACGCACTCTGCCAATAGGTCGCTGGCCCGTTGCAAGGCTGCCACCGGGTCGGCTTCGGCCTGCGGACGGAAGCAGCCACTCAGCAGCTCTTCAAGCGCAGGGTCTCCCTTGCGCCGCCCAATCAACTCCGCCACCTCGGCATCCAATTCATCGCTTGGCCCGGTGTGGCGACGTCCCAGAGGGAAGACCAGCACACGCAAGGCGCAACCGACGAAGCGGTTAGGGAAATTGTCGAGCAGGCGATCCAGTGCGGCCTCCGACTGGCCCAGGCTTTCCTCCAGGGCCCAGCGCAGCAATGGCTGCAGGTGCTCCGGTGAGCCCAAGTCGTGGTAGCGCTTGAGAGACGCCGAAGCCAGGTACAGATAGCTCAATACATCGCCGAGGCGCGCACTGAGGCGTTCCCGGCGTTTGAGTGCACCGCCGAGCATCATCATCGACAGGTCCGCCAGCAGTGCAAATGCCGCAGCTTGTCGGTTCAGCGCGCGGAAATAGCCTTGGCTGAGGGCATCACCTGGTACCTGCTCGAAGCGACCCAGGCCGAGCCCCAGTACCAGGGTGCTGGAGGCATTGCCGGCGGCGAAGAGGATATGTTTCATCAACAAGTCATCGAACTCGGCGAGCGCCTGCTCGTGATCCTCGCGCCCGGCAAGGGCCATTTCTTCGAGCACGAACGGATGGCATCGGATCGCGCCCTGACCGAAGATCATCAAATTGCGTGAAAGAATGTTGGCCCCTTCGACGGTGATGGAGATCGGCGCGCCCATCCAGTTGCGTGCCAGGTAGTTGTTCGGGCCCAGGATGATGCCTTTGCCACCATGTACATCCATGGCGTGCTGGATGCATTCGCGACCTCGCTCGGTGAGGTGGTACTTGAGAATTGCCGACAGCACCGAGGGTTTTTCGCCGAGGTCGACAGCCTGGGCGGTCAGTATCCGGGCGCTGTCGGCCAGCCACGCGTTGCCGCCAATGCGGGCCAGGGAGGCTTGGATGCCTTCGAAGGCGGCCAAGGGAACATTGAACTGTTCGCGAATGCGTGCGTACTGGCCGGTCACCAGGCTGCTGTACTTGGCTGCACCTGTGCCTCCCGCGGGCAGGGAAATGGAACGGCCCACGGACAGGCAGTTCATCAGCATCATCCAGCCTTTGCCGAGCATGTCCTTGCCGCCGATCAAGTAATCCAGCGGTATGAAGACATCTTTGCCGCTGTTGGGGCCATTCATGAAGGCCGCGCCCAGCGGGAAGTGGCGCCTGCCGATTTCGACACCCGGTGTGTCGGTGGGCACCAGCGCCAGGCTGATGCCCAGATCCTGCGTGTCGCCCAGCAGGTGCTCCGGGTCATAGGCCTTGAAGGCCAGGCCCAGCAGTGTCGCGATCGGACCAAGGGTGATATAGCGCTTCTCCCAGTTCAGGCGCAGGCCGATCACTTCTTCACCTTGCCATTGGCCTTTGCAGATCACGCCGGTGTCTGGCATGGCGCTCGCGTCCGAGCCGGCCAGTGGGCCGGTGAGGGCGAAGCAGGGGATTTCCTCGCCGCGAGCCAGGCGAGGCAGATAATGATTGCGTTGTTCCTCAGTGCCGTAGTGCAACAGCAGCTCGGCCGGGCCCAGGGAGTTGGGCACCATCACCGTCGAGGCCAGGTCGGCGCTACGGGTAGCCAGTTTCATCACGATTTGAGAGTGGGCATAGGCCGAGAAACCTTTGCCGCCGTATGCCTTGGGGATTATCAGAGCGAAGAAGCCATGGGCCTTGATATGCGTCCACGCTTCTGCTGGCAGGTCCAGGTCCTGACTGATCTGCCAGTCGCTGACCATGGCGCAGAGGGCCTCGGTGGGGCCGTCGATGAAGGCCTGTTCTTCGTCGGTCAGCGTGGCTGCCGGGTAGTCGAGCAGAACATCCCAGTCTGGGCGGCCGCTGAACAGCTGGCCATCCCACCAGACCGTGCCGGCATCGATGGCCTCGCGTTCGGTTCGTGACATCGGCGGCAGCGTGCGCCGGAACCATTGGAACACAGGGGTCGTGAACAACTTGCGCCGCCATTGCGGCAATACCAGAAATGCGGTCTTGAAGGCCAACACCAGCCAGATCAATGCCAGCAGCCAGGCAGGGGCGTGCCCCCAGATGCCCATCAGTAACACATATACCGCGACGGCCCCCAGGATCTTCAGGGGGGCCAGGCGCCGATGCGTGAGGTACGCCGCACCGATCACCAACACCACCAACCACAGCAGCAACATAGTCCTTCCTCCATGGAACATTGGGTTCGAGCTATCCCACAGAGCTTAGACCTGCCTGGCGGGACGGCCTGACCTGAACAGTGACAGGGTATGGCGGCGAGCGTTCAGCGCAGTCCGGTGTTTCACCAACCAGGCCGGCGGATTGGAGTAGACTATCGGGCCTCTGCATACCAAAGGACGCTGTCATGCTGAAGATCTGGGGCCGCAAGAACTCGAGCAATGTGCGCAAGGCACTGTGGATTGCCCATGAACTGGGCCTGGACTTCGAATCGATCGACGCTGGCGGCGCCTTCGGTGTGGTGGACGAGCCGCATTATCGGGCGCGCAACCCTAATGGCTTGGTGCCTATGCTCGAAGATGACGACTTGGTGCTCTGGGAGTCCAACGCCATCGTTCGCTACCTGTGCGCCCAATATGGCCGCGACCAAGACTGGTATCTGGACGATCCGCGCCAGCGCGCCTTGGCGGACAAATGGATGGATTGGACCACCTCGTCCTTCGCCACGCCGTTCCGGCCGTTGTTCTGGGGCCTGCTGCGCACGCCGGAGGACCAGCGCGACTGGGTGGCCATCAATGCTGCCCACAAGCAATGCGCGCAGTTGCTGTCGATCGCCGACCAGGCCTTGGCGGACCAGCCTTATTTGTCCGGCCAGCAGATTGGCATGGGCGATATCCCCCTGGGCTGTTTTATCTACGCCTGGTTCGAAATGCCGATCGAGCGCCCGCAGATGCATCATCTGAGGGCCTGGTATGAGCGCCTGCGCCAACGCCCGGCCTACCAAGCAGCGGTAATGACGGCATTGACCTGAACACCGTGGTCATTTCGATAGTCATTATCGATACACATGACTGTACTTGCGCGGCCAGGGCTTGCACCATTGGCCGCACTCACTGCGCCAGTGATCAGCCCTGGCGTGTCCTGAACCCTTTTCTCGGTACCTGACCCGCTATGAGTTCCGCCCTGTCCATACGACAGCTGACCAAGACCTACGGCAACGGCTTCCAGGCCCTCAAGGGCATCGACCTGGATGTCGCCGAGGGTGACTTCTTCGCTTTGCTTGGCCCCAACGGCGCCGGCAAGTCCACCACCATCGGCATCCTCTCCACCCTGGTCAACAAGACCAGCGGCACGGTGAATGTGTTCGGCCATGACCTGGATCGCGACCCTGCCGCGCTCAAGCGTTGCCTGGGCGTGGTGCCGCAGGAGTTCAACTTCAACCAGTTCGAGAAGACCTTCGATATCGTGGTCACCCAGGCGGGCTACTACGGCATCCCGCCCAAGCTGGCCAAGGAGCGCGCCGAACAGTACCTGACCCAGCTGGGCCTGTGGGATAAGCGGGATGTGCAGTCGCGCTCGCTCTCCGGCGGCATGAAGCGCCGCTTGATGATCGCCCGGGCGCTGATTCACGAACCGCGCTTGCTGATTCTCGATGAGCCGACCGCGGGTGTGGACATCGAGCTGCGCCGTTCGATGTGGAGCTTTCTCACCGAGCTTAACCAGAAAGGCATCACCATCATCCTGACCACCCATTACCTGGAAGAAGCTGAGCAGCTGTGCCGCAACATCGGCATCATCGACCATGGCACCATCGTCGAGAACACCAGCATGCGCAAGCTGCTGAGCAAGCTGCACGTGGAAACCTTCGTTCTCGACCTCAAGCAGGACCTTGCCCAGGCGCCGGTGCTTCAGGGCTACCCGTGCCGGCTGATCACGCCGCACACCCTGGAAGTGCAGGTGGACAAAGCGATGGGCATCACCGCGCTGTTTGGCCAACTGGCATTGCAGCAGATCGAAGTGCAGAGCCTGCGCAACAAGACCAACCGACTCGAGGAGCTGTTCGTGTCACTGGTGGAAAAAAACCTGTCGAAGGTGGCCGTATGAGTCTGGACCTGCGCACCAACTGGGTCGCCCTCAACACCATCGTCTACCGTGAAGTCCGGCGCTTTTTGCGCATCTGGCCGCAAACCCTATTGCCGCCGGCGATCACCATGGTGTTGTACTTCGTGATCTTTGGAAATCTCATCGGTCGACAGATCGGCGACATGGGCGGCTTCACGTACATGGAATACATCGTGCCGGGGTTGATCATGATGTCGGTGATCACCAACTCCTACGGCAACGTGGTTTCGAGCTTCTTTGGCAGCAAGTTCCAGCGTTCGATCGAAGAGCTGATGGTCTCGCCGGTATCGCCGCACACCATTCTCGTCGGCTATGTGCTCGGAGGCGTGTTGCGTGGCCTGGCTGTCGGGGTGATCGTGACCATCCTGTCGATGTTCTTCACCCATCTGCAGGTGCATCACCTGGGTGTCACTGTCGCGGTGGTGCTGCTGACCGCGACCATCTTCTCACTGCTGGGCTTCGTCAACGCCGTATTCGCGCGCAATTTCGACGATATCTCGATCATTCCGACGTTCGTGCTGACGCCGTTGACCTACCTCGGCGGGGTGTTCTATTCGATCAGCTTGCTGCCGCCATTCTGGCAGACCGTGTCGTTGGCGAACCCGGTACTGCACATGGTCAACTCGTTCCGCTACGGCATCCTAGGGGTGTCGGATATCCGTATCGGCACTGCGATCACCTTCATGTTGGTGGCCACAGCAGTGCTTTACCTGCTGTGCGTTCGTCTGCTGGTTAGCGGCCGTGGTATGCGTGCCTGAGGCGTGCCTGGCTGCCCCCTGGGCCTTGCGCCGGCGCCATTGCCGGCCTACCCACCAGCGCCAGTACAGCATGGTGGCGAAGTAGGCGAACAGGCCCAGCACCAGCCCACACACCACCGAGCCCAACAGGAAGGGCTGCCAAATCGTCGACAGTTGATCGGTGACCCACTGGACGGTGATTTCGTCCGGCAGCGTGCGGGGCGGCACCTGCATCAGCCAGGCGCCGGTCATGTAGGTGACGAAGAACACCGGCGGCATGGTCAGTGGATTGGTCAGCCAGACCAGGCTGACCGCGATTGGCAGATTACCCCGCAGTGGGATTGCCAGGCTGGCGGCCAGCAACATCTGCATGGGCATGGGAATCAGTGCCGCAAACAGGCCGACGCCCATGGCCCGCGCCACCGAATGGCGGTTCAGGTGCCAGAGGTTGGGATCGTGCAGCAACCTGCCGAAAAAGCGTAAGGACTTGTGTTCGCGAATGCTGGTTGGATCCGGCATGTAGCGTTTGAAGAGACGGCGCGGCATGTACGCTCCCGGCAGGTGAATGAGGGCAGTATGCCTTTTTTGCCTGACGACCTTGTTCAGAGTTTGTGACAATTATTGAGCAAGGTCGGCCGACTTTTCAGCTAAGCCTCAGAGGGCTGTTTTGCTTCTGGAGCTCTATCTCATGCGCACAGGGATGTTTGCGCTCGCACTCGGGCTGTTGAGCCTGCGTTTTCTGCCTGCATTGCCATCGGTCGGCGCGATGCTGACGATGCTGTTGCTCGGCGTGGTTTGTCTTCCTGGAAGAGCCAGGGCTGTAGGTTGCTTTCTCCTCGGAATGAGCTGGGCCTGTTGGTCGGCGCAAAACGCCTTGGATGATCGTCTGGAATCCGCGTTGGATGGGCGAACCTTGTGGCTGGAGGGGCGGGTGGTGGGATTGCCCGCACTACGAGGGCAATCCGTGCGCTTCGAGCTTGCGGACCCTACCTCGCGTCGCACCGCCTTGCCGCGTCGGCTTCAGTTGAACTGGTTCGAGGGGCCACAACTGAGCGCCGGCGAGTACTGGCGCCTGGCTGTCACGCTCAAGCGACCCCATGGCCTGCTCAACCCCCATGGTCCCGACTGGGAGGCGCTTTTTCTGGCGCGGCGGATCGGCGCCGTGGGCACCGTCAAGGCTGGGCAGTTATTGGCACCCGCCACGAACAACTGGCGCGACGCGGTGCGCCAACGCTTGCTGGCAGTCGATGCCCAAGGGCGCGAAGGTGCCCTGGCGGCGCTGGTCCTGGGGGATGGCTCGGGACTTGCGCGCTCGGAATGGCAGGCGTTGCAGGCCACCGGTACGGTGCACTTGATGGTGATTTCCGGCCAGCACATCGGCTTGGTGGCCGGGCTGGTCTATGGCTTGGTGGCGTGGCTGGCGCGCCTGGGCCTGTGGCCCCAGCGTCTGCCATGGTTGCCTTGGGCGTGCGCGCTGAGTCTGGTTTCAGCGTTGGGGTACGGCGGGCTCGCGGGGTTCGGTGTGCCGGTGCAGCGAGCTTGCCTGATGCTGGCGATGGTCCTGCTCTGGCGTCTGCACTTCAGTCATCTGGGGGCGCTCCTGCCGTTGCTGGCTGCCCTGTGTGGCGTGCTGCTGATCGAACCGTTGGCAAGCCTGTTGCCGGGGTTCTGGCTATCGTTCGCCGCAGTCGCTGTTCTGGTGTTCTGCTTTGCCGGGCGCCTCGGCGGCTGGCGGCCGTGGCAAGCCTGGAGCAGGGCGCAATGGGTGGTCGCGGTGGGCTTGTTGCCGGCCTTGCTGGCGCTGGGTTTGCCGATCAGCCTGACAGCGCCGCTGGCCAATCTGTTGGCGGTACCCTGGATCAGTTTTGCCGTGTTGCCGTTGGCGCTGCTGGGCAGTGCGCTATTGCCGCTGGGCCAGCCCGGTGAGCTGTTGCTGTGGTGGGCAGGCGGGTTGCTGGAAATATTGTTTCAGCAGTTGGCGCTGTTGGGGCAATGGCGTCCGGCCTGGGAGCCCCAGGCATTGACGCCGTGGGCGGGACTGCTGGTCGGATTGGGGGCGGCGTTGCTGTTGCTGCCCCGGGGTGTGCCGCTGCGTGGACTAGGGGGCGTGATGCTAATGGCTCTGTGGGCTCCACGGGAGCCAGTGCCGCAGGGGCAGGTTGAAGTCCTGCAACTGGATGTGGGGCAGGGCCTGGCCGTGCTGCTGCGAACCCGCACGCACAGCCTGCTTTACGATGCCGGCCCCGCCAAGGGTGACATGGACCTGGGGGACCGGGTGGTGTTGCCGACCTTGCGCAAGCTGGGCGTCAAGCACCTGGATCTGATGCTGATCAGTCATGGCCACGCCGATCATGCCGGCGGCTCAGCGGCTATCGGGCGCGGTCTGCCGCTGGGTAGGGTGCTTGCGGGGGAGCCTGAACAATTACCGGAGGCTTTGCGGGCTCGCCCGTGCGTCAGTGGTGAGCGCTGGCACTGGGATGGGGTGGACTTCATGCTTTGGCAGTGGGCAGGGGGGCCGGCCGGCAACGAGCGTTCCTGTGCGCTGCTGGTACAGGCCCAGGGCGAGCGGTTGTTACTGGCCGGCGATATGGAGGCTGGTGCCGAGCGGGCTTGGCTGGCAGCGACCGATGCGCCGCGCATCGACTGGTTGCAGGCGCCGCACCATGGCAGTCGCAGCTCATCCACCGAGCCGTTCATCCGCGCTACGTCGCCAAGGGGCGTGATGATTTCCCGGGGGCGCTACAACGGCTTCGGCCATCCGCATCCGCAGGTCGTGGAGCGTTACCGGCGGTACGGATTGAGCGTTCATGACACCGCGATCGAAGGCGCTTTGCGCCTACGCCTGGGCACCCATGGCGAGGTCGAGGGACTGCGGGCGCAGCGGCGGTTCTGGCGACAGTTGCAATGAATAGCCCATGCGCAGGTCATAACGTGAACGGCCGACTCCCTGACCTTCGGCAGATGAGCCCCCCACGGTCCTATGGTAGAGTGGCGGCCTTTTTCAAGGGGATGCTTACTGTGTGGGAATTGGTCAAGTCCGGTGGTTGGATGATGCTGCCGATCATTCTGAGTTCCATCGCCGCCATGGCTATCGTCGCCGAGCGCCTGTGGACCCTGCGCGCCAGTCGCGTGACCCCACCGCACCTGCTGGGCCAGGTGTGGATGTGGATCAAGGACAAGCAACTGACCAGTGACAAGCTCAAGGCCCTGCGCGCCGATTCGCCGTTGGGCGAAATCCTCGCTGCGGGCCTGGCCAACTCCCGTCATGGTCGCGAGATCATGAAAGAATGCATCGAGGAGGCCGCCTCCCGGGTCATCCATGAGCTGGAGCGCTACATCGGTACATTGGGCACCATCGCCGCGATGGCCCCCTTGCTCGGCCTTTTGGGTACGGTGCTGGGCATGATCGATATCTTCAGCGCCTTCATGGGCTCGCAGATGACTGCCAACCCGGCCGTTCTCGCGGGTGGTATTTCCAAGGCCCTGGTCACCACAGCCGCCGGCCTGATGGTGGGGATCCCGGCGGTCTTCTTCCACCGGTTCCTGCAGCGACGCATCGATGAGCTGGTCGTCGGCATGGAGCAGGAGGCAATCAAGCTGGTCGAGGTGCTGCAAGGCGATCGCGAAGTGGAAGTGGCCGGAGGCAAGGCGTGAAGTTCCGGCGCAACCGGCAACGGGAGAACGTGGACATCAACCTGGCGTCGTTGATCGACGTGGTGTTCGTTCTGCTCCTGTTCTTCGTGGTCACCACCACCTTTACCCGCGAGACCCAGCTGCGCGTCGAGCTGCCCGAAGCCGCCAGTGCCACCCAGGCACCGGCAGAGGAGGGCAAGGTTGTGGAAATCACCATCAGTGCGGACGGCGTGTATTCGGTCAACAACCACTTGCTGCCCAAGAGCGATCTGGCGACCTTGACCGAGGCGCTCGAGCGCGAATCGGGCGGGGACATCACCCTGCCGCTGGCGATCAGCGCGGACGGCAAGACGCCGCACCAGGCTGTGGTCACCGCAATGGATGCGGCCGGCAAGCTCGGCTTCAGCAAGTTGCGCATGACCACCGTCGAGGCCGCGCAGGGTACTCCTTGATGGCTTTCGCTGACCGTCTGCTCGCGGCCTGGTACGCCGGGCATCCGGCGCTTGCAATGTTGCGCCCGCTCGAGGCCCTTTACCGGCAGGTGGTGACGCGCAAGCGTGCACGTTTTCTCAGTGGTGACAGCGCCAGCTACCGAGCGCCGGTGCCGGTGATCGTAGTGGGCAACATCACGGTCGGCGGCACCGGAAAGACGCCGATGATTCTCTGGTTGATCGAGCACTGTCGTCTGCTTGGGCTCAAGGTCGGGGTGGTCAGTCGGGGTTATGGCGCAGCGCCGCCCAGCCTGCCTTGGCGTGTCCGGGCAGACCAGAGCGCGCAGCACGCCGGTGACGAACCGCTGTTGATCGTTCAACGTACAGGCGTGCCTCTGATGATCGATCCTGATCGTTCCTGCGCCGTGCAGGCGCTGCTGGCCAGCGAGCCGCTAGACCTGATCCTGTGCGATGACGGCATGCAGCACTACCGCCTGGCGCGTGACTTGGAGTTGGTGCTGATTGACGCCGCTCGCGGCCTGGGCAATCGCCGTTGTCTGCCGGCGGGCCCGTTGCGGGAGCCGGTCGAGCGTCTGGCCGAGGCCGATGCGGTGCTGTACAACGGCGCAAAGGTGGACCTGGACGACGGCTTCGCTTTCGGCCTGCGGCCCTCGGCACTGGTCAATCTGCGCAGCGGCGAGCGTCGCCCACTCGATCACTTTCCGGCTGGCCAGGCGTTGCACGCCGTGGCTGGCATCGGCAATCCACAGCGTTTCTTCAATACATTGCAAGGGCTAAACTGGCAGCCGATACCGCATCCCTTTGCCGATCATGCGCAGTTCAGCGTCGAGAACCTGGCGTTCAGTCCGGCGCTGCCGCTGGTGATGACCGAGAAGGATGCAGTGAAGTGCCGGCCCTTTGCGGCCGACGACTGGTGGTACCTGGCGGTCGACGCCGTGCCATCCCAGGCCTTTGCCAACTGGTTCGACGGGCAGTTGCAGCGTCTGCTGCCTGAACGTCTCCAGCCCTGAGCCTTTTTCTTTTTTCCGGCCTTTGGCCTCAAGGAAGCCTCCATGGACACCAAATTGCTCGATATCCTGGCCTGCCCGATCACCAAGGGCCCGCTCAAGCTCAGTGCCGACAAAACCGAGCTGATCAGCAAGGGCGCGGGCCTGGCTTATCCGATTCGTGACGGCATCCCAGTGATGCTGGAAAGTGAAGCGCGCACCCTGACCGACGACGAGCGCCTGGACAAATGAGCTTGAATTTCACCGTGGTGATTCCTGCCCGCCTGCGCTCGACCCGCCTGCCGGGCAAGCCACTGCTGGCGATCGCCGGCAAGCCGATGGTCCAGCATGTCTGGGAACAGGCCCGCAAAAGCGGCGCCAGCCGCGTGGTCATCGCCACCGACGATGCCAGCATCGTCGAGGCTTGCCAGGCATTTGGCGCCGAGGTCCTGCTGACCCGTGCCGACCACGAGTCCGGCACTGACCGACTGGCCGAAGTGGCCTCGCATCTGGGCCTGCCGGCTGACGCCATCGTGGTCAATGTGCAGGGCGACGAGCCTTTGATTCCGCCGGTGATCATCGATCAGGTGGCCGCCAACCTTGCAGCCCATCCGGAAGCGGGCATCGCGACGTTGGCCGAGCCGATCGCCGAGCCTGAAACCGTGTTCAATCCCAATGCGGTCAAGGTGGTCAGCGATAAGCATGGTCTCGCCCTGACCTTCAGCCGTGCACCGCTGCCTTGGGCGCGGGATGCGTTCGCCAAGCGCCGCGACAGCATCCCCGAAGGCGTTCCTTACCGCCGTCATATCGGTATGTACGCCTACCGTGTGGGTTTTCTCCAGGACTTCGTCAGCTGGGGCCCTTGCTGGCTGGAGCAGACCGAAGCGCTGGAGCAACTGCGCGCCCTATGGCATGGCGTGCGCATTCACGTAGCAGACGCCATCGAGGCCCCGGCCGTCGGCGTGGATACTCCTGAAGACCTGGAGCGCGTTCGGCGCTTGCTGGAGGCCTGATGCGCGTTCTGTTCGTCTGCCTGGGCAATATCTGTCGTTCACCGACTGCCGAAGGTGTATTGCGCCACCAATTGCAGGCCGCAGGACTTGCCGAGCTGGTGCACGTGGCCTCGGCCGGCACCGGTGACTGGCACGTCGGCAAGGCGCCCGACAGCCGTACCTGCCGCGCGGCCCTGGCGCGTGGCTATGACTTGTCCCGTCAGCGTGCCCAGCAGGTCAAGGCAGAGCATTTTGCCGAATACGACCTGATCCTGGCGATGGACAAGAGCAACCTGGCTCATCTGCACGCCATGCGTCCCCACGCCGCGCCCGGTGAACTGGATCTCTTTCTGCGCCGCTATGGCGCAGCCTTGGATGAGGTACCGGACCCTTACTATGGCGGCGCCGAAGGTTTCGAGCAGGTCTTGGACCTGATCGAAGCTGCATGCCAGGCGCTGGTCGTTGAAATCAAGGGGCGGCTATGACGAGCTGGCAGGAACGGGTTTCGCTCAAGCCCTACAACACCTTTGGCATTGACGTGAAGGCGCGCTACTTCACCCAGGCCCATGACGATGCGCAGGTTCGTCAGGCCCTGGCTGAGGCCATCGAGCGGCAAGTGCGTGTGCTGGTGATCGGTGGCGGCAGCAACCTGCTGCTGACTGGTGACATCGATGCCTTGGTGTTGCATATGGCCAGCCGAGGCCGTCGGGTGTTGCAGGACGATGGTGATCGGGTCGTGGTGGAGGCCGAGGCAGGCGAGCCTTGGCATCCCTTTGTGCAGTGGAGCCTGACACAGGGCTTTTGCGGCCTGGAGAACCTCAGCCTGATCCCGGGCACCGTTGGCGCCGCGCCCATGCAGAACGTCGGTGCCTATGGCGTAGAGATCAAGGACGTATTTGCCGGCCTAACCGCCTTGGATCGTGAAACCGGTGAGTTGCGGGACTTTGCTCTGGAGGAATGTGCCTTCGCTTATCGGGACAGCTTGTTCAAACGCAACCCTGGGCGGTGGCTGATCCTGCGGGTGCGTTTTGCTCTGAGTCGAACCCTGCATGCGCATCTGGATTACGGCCCGGTTCGCCAGCGTCTGCTGGAGCAGGGCGTTCATGCGCCGACCGCCATGGCCATCAGCGAAGCTATCTGCAGCATTCGCAGGGAAAAACTGCCTGACCCGGCCGAGCTGGGCAATGCTGGTAGCTTCTTCAAGAACCCTGTGGTAACGGCGGCGCTGGCCGAGCAGATTCGCGAGCGCTTCCCGGGCGTGGTGGCTTATCCGCAGGCAGATGGGCAGGTGAAGCTGGCTGCAGGCTGGCTGATCGAGCAGGCGGGGTGGAAAGGGTACCGGGACGGGGATGCCGGGGTGCATCGTCTGCAATCGCTGGTCCTGGTGAACTATGGCCGGGCAAGCGGGGCACAGGTGCATGACTTGGCGCGCAGGATACAAGCCGATATTTACGAGCGCTTCGGGGTCGAGCTGGAGATGGAACCGAACCTGTACTGATCCTTGGGGGCTGCTACACAGACCATCGTTCAAGTCAGTCTCGCGCTAAATGTTCCCGAAATGAAAAAGCCCCGCCAGTTCGCACTGGCGGGGCTTTTTCATTCAACCGATGGCATCAACCGTGATTAGGTTTCTGCTCATCGGTGGTCGCCAGCGCTTCGGCAGCCTGTGCCTCGGCGGCAGCCTTGGCAGCGGCTTCGGCTTCGCGCTTGCGGCGACGCACTTCACGTGGGTCGTTCGGTGCGCGGCCGTTTGGCAGCATCACAGTGGCAGGCTCGGCCGGAGCCGGGGCTTGCTCTTGTACGCTGGCCTGGGCAGCTACCGGAGCGGGTTCGGCCACTTCCGGCTTGGCCTCGGCAGCCTCGGCAGGCTGCTCGGCAACCGGTGCTGGTGCGGCTTGCTGCTCAAAGGCAGGGGCTTGCTCAGCTTCGCCGGATTCCACGACAGCAGCTTCTGTAACCGCTTCGGTAATTGGCGCTTCGACGACCGGTTGTGGGACCACTTCGACTACGGGCTCGGCGCTTGGCTCGGTCACCGCGACTGGCTCGCTGAGCGGTTGCTCGACCACGGGTGCGATGGCGAGCTCCTGAGCCTGGGCGATCTGCTCGACGACCTGCTCGGCAGGCTGGGCAGCTTCCTGGGCTTGGGCAACCACGTTGGTAGCCTGTTCGGCCTGCTGGTTGGCCTGGGCTTCGGCTTCGGCACTGATGTTGCTGGAGGCAACGGCAGCGGTGACGGCAAGGCCAGCGGCCAGCTCTGCACCCAGCTCGGTAGCCTGGTGTTGCTGTGCTGGTTGCTCTTCGCCGGTGGCTTCGTCTTCACCACCTTCGATCAGCTCGCCATTGGCATTGCGTTGGCGCTCGCGACGGTTGCTGCGACGACGTTGGCCGCGGGAGCGACGACGTGGGCGTTCGCCATCGGCGCCGTCCTGTTGCTCTTCCTGCAGCAGCTCTTCGTTTGGCAGTTGTTCCTCGGCGGCCTCGGCGACCTCGGTACCTGCGCGAGGCTGACGCTCTTCACGAGGTGGGCGTGGTTGACGCTCTTCGCGTTCGGTGCGCTCTTCGCGTGGTGCGCGTTCTTCGCGCGGGGCACGCTCTTCACGAGGTGCACGCTCTTCACGCGGCTGACGTTCTTCACGAGGCTGACGTTCTTCGCGCGGTTGGCGCTCTTCACGTGGCGCACGTTCCTCGCGGGCTACACGCTCTTCGCGCGGGGCACGCTCTTCACGTGGCTGGCGCTCTTCACGGACGGTAGGGGCGGCATCCAGAGGTTCACGCAGTTCGCGCACGCGCTCTTCTCGGTTGCCGCGGCGGTCTTCGCGCGGCTGACGTGCTTGGCGCTCTTCGCGTGGAGCACGCTCCTCACGGGGGGCGCGTTCTTCACGCGGGGCCCGCTCTTCACGTGGCTGACGCTCTTCGCGCGGGGCGCGCTCGCTGCGTTCTTCGCGCGGTTTGCGGTCTTCGTCGCGACGGCCGTTGCGATTGCGGCTCTGCTGACGACCGTTGCGGCGCTCTTCGTTGCGCTGTGGGCGCTCGGCAGCCGGTTTCTCGGTGTTGGCGACCGGTGCGGCTACAGGTTCGTCCTTACCGGCGAACAGGCTTACCAGCGATTTGACCAAGCCTTTGAACAGGCTTGGCTCCGGAGCGCTTGGTGCCGGTGCGACTGGTGCGGCCGGTGCTGGCTCGGGTGTGCTGGGTACCGGCGCGTTGGCGCGGGCCGGGGCGGTCTTGACCGCGGCTTCCTGGCGAACCAGGGTGCGGGTGGCAGTCGGCTGCGGCGCTTCTTCGGTTTCGGCGGCGGCGATCTCGTAGCTGGACTGGTTGTTCAGCACGTCCGGATTGTCGTCGCGCAGGCGCTGGACTTCGAAGTGCGGCGTTTCCAGGTGATCGTTCGGCAGGATGATGATGCGGGCGCGGGTGCGCAGTTCGATCTTGGTGATCGAGTTGCGCTTTTCGTTGAGCAGGAAAGCTGCAACCGGGATCGGCACCTGAGCGCGTACCTCGGCGGTACGATCTTTCAGGGCTTCCTCCTCGATCAGGCGCAGGATGGCCAGGGACAGCGACTCGACGTCACGGATGATGCCGGTGCCGGAGCAGCGTGGGCAGACGATGCCGCTGCTCTCGCCCAGGGAAGGACGCAGGCGCTGACGGGACATTTCCAGCAGGCCGAAGCGCGAGATGCGGCCAACCTGGACTCGGGCGCGGTCGGCCTCGAGGCATTCACGCACGCGCTCTTCAACGGCGCGCTGGTTCTTGGCCGGGGTCATGTCGATGAAGTCGATGACGATCAGGCCGCCGATGTCACGCAGACGCAGTTGGCGGGCGATTTCCTCGGCCGCTTCCAGGTTGGTCTGCAGGGCGGTTTCTTCGATGTCGCTGCCTTTGGTGGCGCGCGCCGAGTTGATGTCGATGGAGACCAGGGCCTCGGTCGGGTCGATGACGATGGAGCCACCGGAGGGCAGATCGACCACACGCTGGAAGGCGGTCTCGATCTGGCTTTCGATCTGGAAGCGATTGAACAGCGGGACGCTGTCTTCGTACAGCTTTACCTTGCTGGCGTACTGCGGCATGACTTGGCGGATGAAGGTCAGGGCTTCTTCCTGGGCGTCAATGCTGTCGATCAGCACTTCGCCGATGTCCTGGCGCAGGTAGTCGCGGATGGCGCGGATGATGACATTGCTTTCCTGGTAGATCAGGAAAGGTGCGGCGCGATCTTGGGAGGCCTCCTTGATGGCGGTCCACAGTTGCAGGAGGTAGTCGAGGTCCCACTGCATTTCTTCGCTGCTGCGGCCAAGGCCGGCAGTGCGCACGATCAGGCCCATGTCGCCTGGGACGGTCAGGCCGTTGAGGGCTTCGCGCAGCTCATTGCGCTCTTCGCCTTCGATGCGACGGGAGATGCCGCCGGCACGTGGGTTGTTGGGCATCAGCACCAGGTAGCGACCGGCCAAGCTGATGAAGGTGGTGAGGGCGGCGCCTTTGTTGCCGCGCTCTTCCTTCTCGACCTGGACGATGACTTCCTGGCCTTCGCTCAATACTTCTTTAATGTTGACGCGGCCTTCTGGCGCCTTCTTGAAGTATTCGCGGGAGATTTCCTTGAGCGGCAGGAAGCCGTGACGTTCGGAGCCGAAATCGACGAAAGCGGCTTCGAGGCTGGGTTCGATCCGGGTGATCCGGCCTTTGTAGATGTTGGCCTTCTTCTGCTCGCGCGCCCCGGATTCGATATCCAGGTCGTAGAGACGTTGGCCATCCACCAGGGCTACACGCAACTCTTCGGGTTGAGTTGCGTTAATCAGCATTCTTTTCATGTTGTACCGTCGGTTTCCGGGCTGCCGGAAACGGCGTTCGGCACACACGACTTCTCATGGTCGGTGCCAAGGTGCGCAAAGGGTGGCGGGCCACCCCCGTGTCCAACGACATTCGGCACCAGCCGGTTGCCCAGCCTGCCGTGGTCGCGACGACGCGTCCTGTTTTGCGGTGCCTGGCGGCCGGTGTGGTCGAACCGAGTACTTCATCTCGGTGCCTGGGCTTGCCTCGCTGCATTGCCATTGCTCGGCGTAGCTTGGCTACGACGGGGCGTGGCGCCTTGCCTGGCAAACCCTGGCACTCGAAGGTGAATCCTCGAACAACCGTACAGGCCACTTGCACTCAGTCAGGAGGAGGAATCAGCCGTGGGCCGTGGACACTTTCGGGGGTGTCTGCGAAGCCCGGGTCCGCTTGCCAGGCCAGCCTGGGGCTGGTGGCCGGATGCCGTGCTACACGGTCCGAGGTCTGTGCATCTCCACCCTGCACGTATCCCTGATAGTTCGGGTGCTGCCGCGCGCTGAATCCGCAACGGGTTGCATTTTTCGTCAGTTCCGATTCGGGAACTGGCGCCATTTATGTCCAAGGCAGGTATTTCCGAAGCATTCGCCGGGCGATGCGTGCAAGCGCCAAGGGGCGGGCAGAGGTACGGCGAAAAGAAGCGGGTAAGCAGGTGAAACACCGCACTTGTCGTTTTTTTTCGGTCTTCTCTACACGGCGCTGGTGGCGATTCCAGGCATTTCGGTAAACTGGCGAAAACCCCGTCGGACGGCCTCGCGTCCTCGAGAATTGCGATGGTCAGGGGCGGGCCTGGAGCCTGCTGCCGCTGGCCTGCCGCTTTTGGCGGCGTTCGCGACTATAGCAGCAATGATTAAGTGCTTCAATTCCATAAAAAATTGTTATGATTCCTCCATGACGACCAATACCCCTCCGACTTCCGGCGTTCAGCTGATCGAAGTCGCGCCGGAGCTTGCCGGCCAACGCATCGACAATTTCCTCATCACGGCCCTCAAAGGCGTGCCCAAGACCTTGGTTTACCGCATCCTGCGTAAAGGCGAGGTGCGGGTCAACAAAGGGCGGATCAAGCCTGAGTACAAACTGCAGGCTGGCGACATCGTACGAGTGCCGCCTGTCCGGCTGCCTGAGCGCGACGAGCCTGCGCCGGTGGCCCAGGGGCTTTTGCAGCGCCTGGAGGCGGCTATTGTCTATGAAGACAAGGCGCTGATCGTGCTCAACAAGCCAGCCGGTATTGCCGTGCATGGCGGCAGTGGTCTGAGCTTCGGCGTGATCGAGGCACTGCGTCAGCTGCGTCCGGATGCCAAGGAGCTGGAGCTGGTGCATCGCCTCGATCGTGACACCTCCGGGCTGCTCATGATCGCCAAGAAGCGCAGCATGCTGCGCCATTTGCATGCCGCATTGCGCGGCGACGGTGTCGACAAGCGGTACATGGCGTTGGTGCGTGGCCACTGGCCAACGTCCAAGAAGCAGGTCAGCGCGCCGCTGCAAAAGAGCAACCTGCGCTCCGGCGAGCGCATGGTCGAAGTTGATGAGGAGGGCAAGGAAGCGCTGACGCTGTTCCGCGTCCTGCGTCGCTTCGGCGACTTCGCGACCATGGTCGAGGCGCGTCCGGTGACGGGGCGTACCCACCAGATTCGTGTCCATACCTTGCATGCCGGGCATAGCATCGCCGGGGACAGCAAGTATGGTGACGAAGACTTCTCCAGGGAGATTCGTGATCTGGGTGGCAAGCGTCTGTTCCTGCATGCCTATGCCCTGACCGTGCCGCTGCCCGATGGCGGTGAGCTCAAGCTCGAGGCTCCGGTGGATGAGGTCTGGTCCAAGACTGTGGAGCGCTTGAGTGCGACTTGATCGTTCATGAATAAACCCTATGAGTTGTTGATCTTCGATTGGGACGGCACCCTGGCCGATTCCATTGGGCGTATCGTCGAGGCCATGAATGCCGCGGCTGAGCGTGCCGGCGAAGCCTCCAGCAGCGATGCTGCGATCAAGGGCATCATCGGTCTGGCGCTGGGGGAGGCGATCTCTACGCTTTATCCTCACCTGGATGCCGTTCAGGTCGAGGTTTTCCGGCAGCACTACGCCGATATCTACATGGCCCTGGATCAACAGCCTTCGCCGTTGTTCGATGGCGTGGTCGAGTCGTTGGAGGCTTTCCGTGCCGACGGCTACCGTCTAGCAGTTGCCACCGGCAAGGCGCGTCGTGGTCTGGATCGGGTGCTCAAGGCCAATGGCTGGGAACGTTACTTCGACATTACCCGTGCCGCCGACGAGACGCGCGGTAAGCCACATCCGCTGATGCTCGAGCAGATCCTGGTTCACTGCCAGGTCGAACCTCATCAGGCGCTGATGGTCGGAGACTCTGCGTTCGACTTGCAAATGGCCAGCAACGCCGGGATGCATTCGGTTGCGGTGGGGTATGGTGCTATGTCGTTGCAGGCCTTGAGCGAATTCGGTCCACAGGTGTGCATCGATCATTTTTCACAGTTGCGCGAGTGGCTCGCCTGTTCGCGCACGGTCAATTCCAAGGTAGGTAAGCATGGCTGATGAGTGGCGGGCGCCCGAGCCCGAAGAGTCGGAAGAACGCGAGGAGCGCAAGAGCTGGAAGTTGCTGGAAAAGACCCTGCTTGCAGGTGTCCAAGAGCAGCGTCGGGCGCGGCGCTGGGGCATTTTCTTCAAGCTGCTGACCTTCGTTTACCTGTTCGGGCTGTTGGTGCTGTTCACGCCCATGATGGATGTGGACAAGGCTGCGTCGCGCAGTGCCAACCATACAGCGCTGGTAGAGGTGCGTGGCATGATTGCCGACGAGGAGCCAGCCAGTGCCGACAATATCATCAAGAGTCTGCGAGACGCCTTCAAGGATACCAAGACCAAGGCTGTGATCATGCGCATCAATAGTCCTGGCGGCAGTCCTGTGCAGTCGGGTTACGTTTACGACGAGATCCGCCGACTGCGTGCTGAATACCCTGCGATCAAGCTTTATGCGGTGATTGCCGACCTAGGCGCGTCGGGGGCTTATTACATTGCCAGTGCGGCTGATGAAATCTATGCCGACAAGGCGAGTCTGGTGGGCTCCATCGGTGTGACCGCTGCAGGTTATGGCTTTGTCGGCACCATGGAGAAACTGGGTGTGGAGCGGCGGACCTACACCGCAGGCGAGCACAAGGCGTTCCTGGATCCGTTCTCGCCGCAAAAGCCAGAAGAGACCGCGTTCTGGCAGGGCGTGCTCGATACCACGCATCGTCAGTTCATCGCCATGGTCAAGCAGGGTCGCGGCGATCGCCTGAAGGACAAGGAGCATCCAGAGCTGTTCAGTGGCTTGGTCTGGTCGGGCGAGCAGGCCAAGGAACTGGGGCTGGTGGATGGGTTGGGCAGTGCCAGCTACGTGGCGCGTGAGATTGTGGGTGAGAAGGAGTTGGTGGACTTCACTGTCCAGGAGTCGCCGTTCGATCGCTTCTCCAAGCGCTTGGGTGCCAGCGTGGCTGAGCGCCTGGCTATGTGGATGGGTTTCCAAGGGCCATCGCTGCGCTGATATCAAGCCCGCTCCAGTGATTGGGCATCGCTCGCGCATGTGAGGCGATGCCCCAGGGGCTGGGTTACTTCGTTCAGACCTTCAGGGAATCTGCACGCCTTCTTTCAAAAGCATGTCGACCAGTCGGATCAGCGGTAGCCCGATCAGGCTGGTTGCATCGCAGCCGTGGGTGCTTTGGAACAAGCTTACCCCCAGGCCTTCGGCCTTGAAGCTGCCTGCGCAATCCAGGGGCTGTTCCGCTGCCACATAGCGTTCCACGCTTTCGCGATCCAGTTCACGCAAATTTACGGTAAAGGGCACGCAATCCACCTGGCATTGGCCTGTGGTGCTGTTGAGTAGCGCCAGGCCGGTGAGAAAGGTGACCTGCTGGCCGCTGGCGGCCAGCAGTTGTTCGCAGGCGCGTTCGAAGGTATGTGGCTTGCCCAGGATCTGCTCGCCGAGCACCGCTACCTGGTCGGAGCCGATGATCAGGTGGTCGGGGTGGCTGGCCGCAAGCGCCTCGGCTTTCTGGCGGGCCAGGCGACGAACCAAAGTGGTGGCCGGCTCGTCATCCAGGCGCCGCTCGTCTATATCGGGGCTTGCCCAGCTGAAGGGCAGGTGCAGGCGCTCAAGCAGTTCGCGCCGGTAGGGGGAGCTGGAAGCCAGTAACAGGGGAAGCATGGTAGACTCCTGGGCAGATGAACCAAATTCTAACATGTGAGATGCCGCCGAATTTCCTTTGACAGGGGCGGGGGGCATCCCTAGAATGCTGCGCCTATGTTGAATGACCCGATTCCACCTCACGTTGACCCGCGCAAATTGGCCGATCGTGGCGTAACCATCCAAGGTTCGCTGCAACTCGCTGATTTGGAAAGACTCTGCGACCCGCTGTCCGACGATGTCGGTACGGTGCAGGCGAAGTTCGATTTTGAGCGAGACGAGCAAGGCGCTGTGGTGTTTCACAGCGAACTCGATGTCGAAGTCAAGATGGTTTGCCAGCGTTGTCTTGAGCTGGTCACCCTGCCGATTCACAGTGAATGTACGTACGCTGTGGTGAAGGAGGGTGCGAATACCCAGTCGTTGCCGAAAGGCTATGACGTGCTGGAACTGGGCGAAGATCCTTTGGATCTGCAGGCGTTGATCGAGGAAGAGCTCTTGCTCGCCTTGCCTATCGTGCCTGCTCATCATCCGGAAGAATGCCAGCAGCCGGCGGGCGCAGATGAGCCCGAATCGAGCAAGGACGAGGTATCGCGGTCCAACCCGTTCAGTGTTTTGGCGCAGTTAAAGCGTGACCCAAACGTTTAGGAGTTAATCAATTATGGCTGTTCAGCAGAACAAAAAATCCCGCTCTGCCCGTGACATGCGCCGTTCCCACGACGCCCTGTCGGAAAACGCGCTGTCCGTAGAGAAGAGCACCGGTGAAGTACACCTGCGCCACCACGTTTCGCCAGAAGGCGTATACCGTGGTCGCAAAGTGATCGACAAGGGCGCTGACGAGTAATCCTTGTCCGCTCAGATCATCGCGATCGACGCAATGGGCGGGGACTTCGGTCCCCGCAGCATTGTTCAGGCAAGTATTGCTTGCCTCTCGGCTACCCCCTCGTTACACCTGACCCTCGTCGGTCAACCCCCCCTCCTCGAAGATCTTGTCAGCAGTCTGCCGGCTGCGGATCGCGCGCGCCTGCAAATCGTAGCGGCAAGCGAAGTGGTGGGTATGGACGAGCGGCCATCACAGGCATTGCGGGGTAAACCTGACTCGTCGATGCGCGTCGCCCTGGAACTGGTGCGTGATGGCAAGGCGCAGGCCTGCGTGAGCGCCGGAAATACCGGTGCGCTCATGGCGCTGTCGCGCTTCGTGCTCAAGACGCTGCCGGGCATCGACCGGCCGGCGATGGTGGCGGCGATCCCCACGCAGGCAGGGTATTGCCAGCTGTTGGATCTTGGCGCCAATGTCGATTGCAGCGCCGAGAACCTCTACCAGTTCGCCGTGATGGGATCAGTGGCCGCCCAGGCGCTGGGAATCCATCGTCCGCGGGTGGCGCTGCTCAATGTTGGTACCGAGGACATCAAAGGCAATCAGCAGGTCAAGCTTGCAGCGAGCCTTCTGCAGAATGCTCGCGGGCTCAACTACATTGGTTTCGTCGAGGGCGATGGCCTCTACCGTGGTGAGGCCGATGTGGTGGTGTGCGACGGTTTCGTCGGCAATATCCTGCTCAAGTCCAGCGAAGGTCTGGCCACCATGATCGGTGCGCGCATCGAGGCGCTATTCAAGGGGAGTGTGTTGGCCCGGGCCGCTGGTGCCATGGCCATGCCCCTGCTCAAGCGACTGCAGGCCGACCTGGCCCCGGCGCGGCACAATGGCGCGAGCTTCCTCGGTCTACAAGGTATCGTCATCAAGAGCCATGGTTCTGCCGGAGTGCAGGGCTTCCAGAGCGCCATCCAGCGGGCGCTGATCGAAATCCAGGAGAACCTGCCGCAACGCCTGCATGGTCGCCTGGAAGATCTCTTGCTTTAATTCCCGCCGTGAAATGGTTAAATGTGACCGCTTGGTCTCTTTTCCCATCCAAGTTTTCAGTTTCCGCGTCCAGCCCTGGGCTCGACGCACCCTATCCGACGACAAGATCATAAGGGCTTGTTCAATGTCTGCATCCCTCGCATTCGTCTTTCCCGGTCAAGGTTCCCAGTCGCTGGGCATGCTCGCCGAACTCGGCGCAGAGAAACCGGTAATCGTCGAGACCTTCAAGGAGGCTTCCGAGGCTCTGGGCTATGACCTGTGGCAGCTGGTCCAGCAAGGTCCGGAGGAACAACTCAACCAAACCGACAAAACCCAGCCGGCGATCCTCACTGCATCCATTGCCCTGTGGCGCCTGTGGCTGGAAGAGGGTGGTGCGCAACCGGCCTTCGTTTCTGGCCATAGCCTGGGCGAGTACAGCGCGTTGGTCGCTGCTGGCAGCCTGAGCCTGAAAGATGCCGTTCGCCTGGTCGAGCGTCGTGGCCAGCTCATGCAAGAGGCCGTTCCTGCAGGTCACGGTGCCATGGCGGCAATCTTGGGCCTGGATGATGCCGATGTTGTGGCGATCTGTGCAGAAGCGGCTGAAGATGAAGTGGTCAGCGCGGTCAACTTCAACTCGCCAGGCCAGGTGGTCATCGCCGGCAACAAGGCCGCGGTGGATCGCGCCATGGAACTGTGCAAGGCCAAGGGTGCCAAGCGCGCGCTGCCGCTGGCGGTCAGTGTGCCGTCGCACTGTGCATTGATGAAGCCTGCCGCCGAGCGCTTCGCCGAGGCGGTCAACGCCATCGAGTGGAAGGCCCCGCAGATTCCGGTCGTGCAGAATGTCACCGCCGCGATCGCCGCCGACCTGACTGCCCTCAAGCAGGACTTGCTGGCCCAGCTGTACCAGCCTGTGCGTTGGGTCGAGTGTGTGCAGACCCTGGCCGCCAATGGTGCGGTCAACCTGGTCGAGTGTGGTCCTGGTAAAGTCCTGGCTGGCCTGAACAAGCGTTGCGCCGATGGCGTGACCACCTACAACCTCAATACCCCTGACGCCGTCGCCGCCACCCGTGCGGCGCTGGCCTGAAACTGGAGAAGCTTGCATGAGCCTGCAAGGTAAAGTTGCCCTGGTCACCGGCGCCAGCCGCGGTATCGGCCAGGCTATCGCCCTGGAACTGGGCCGCCAGGGCGCGACCGTGATCGGCACCGCTACCTCGGCCTCGGGTGCCGAACGTATCGCCGCGACCCTGAAGGAACACGGCATCAATGGCACCGGCATGGAGCTGAATGTAACCAGCGACGAGTCGGTCAGTGCCGTGCTCGCGGCCATCGGTGAGCAGTTCGGCGCACCGGCCATCCTGGTCAACAACGCGGGTATCACCCGCGATAACCTGATGCTGCGCATGAAGGATGATGAGTGGTTCGACGTGGTCGACACCAACCTCAACAGCCTCTACCGTCTGTCCAAGGGCGTGCTGCGTGGCATGACCAAGGCACGCTGGGGTCGTATCATCAGCATCGGCTCGGTCGTCGGTGCCATGGGTAACGTCGGTCAGGTCAACTATGCTGCCGCCAAGGCCGGTTTGGAAGGCTTTAGCCGTGCCCTGGCGCGTGAAGTGGGCTCGCGCAATATCACCGTCAACTCGGTGACTCCGGGCTTCATCGATACCGATATGACCCGTGAGCTTCCAGAAGCACAGCGCGAAGCTCTGCAGTCGCAGATTCCGCTGGGTCGTCTGGGTCACGCCGACGAGATCGCCAAGGTGGTTTCCTTCCTGGCATCCGATGGCGCGGCCTACGTGACGGGCGCCACCGTGCCGGTCAACGGCGGGATGTACATGTAAAAACCTGCAGCAC
The DNA here is from genome assembly GCF_001808425.1 of Pseudomonas sp. HMSC08G10. NCBI lineage: Bacteria > Pseudomonadati > Pseudomonadota > Gammaproteobacteria > Pseudomonadales > Pseudomonadaceae > Pseudomonas > Pseudomonas sp. HMSC08G10. Next base: position 292,619 of record NZ_KV793306.1, read on the forward strand.
CAATGTGACGGATTGCTTCAAAAAAGTGTCATACACGGAGCCTAAAATCCGTTATAAAGCTGCAACCAGATTCCAGGCAGAGGGTCAGGTGACTTCGAGATCGGCGCGTTCCGCTTGAAAAGCAGGCGTCTTTCTATAAACTTGGTCACCGGCCAGCTGCCTGACATATGTCCATTAGGAGTGAAAACTAGGTATGAGCACCATCGAAGAACGCGTCAAGAAAATCGTCGCCGAGCAACTGGGCGTCAAGGAAGAGGAAGTGACTGCTGAGAAGTCCTTCGTCGATGACCTGGGTGCCGATTCGCTTGACACCGTTGAGCTGGTGATGGCTCTGGAAGAGGAATTCGAGACCGAAATCCCTGACGAAGAAGCCGAGAAGATCACTACCGTTCAAGCTGCTATCGACTACGTCAAAAGCCACCAGGCCTAAGACGCAGTAGTCGACGCTTCTTGTCGGGAAAAACCGCACTGCCTTTGCCGGCGTGCGGTTTTTTCTTTGCGAGTGCCGAGAGCCTGTTGCCATTTCATTCCATTGCCTGAATGCAATGGCAAGAGACTCTGTTATTAGAAGAGGAGAGTACTGTGTCGCGTAGACGCGTCGTGGTCACCGGTATGGGTATGCTGTCGCCACTGGGTACCGATGTACCGAGCACTTGGCAGGGCATTCTGGCTGGCCGCAGTGGCATTGGGCCGATCGAACACACGGACCTGTCTGCCTATACCACCCGTTTTGGCGGCTCGGTGAAGGGCTTTGAGGTTGAGCAGTACCTGTCGGCCAAGGAAGCTCGCAAGCTCGACCTGTTCATCCAGTACGGTCTGGCGGCCGGTTTCCAGGCGGTACGCAATGCCGGCCTGGAAGTCACCGACGCCAACCGCGAGCGTATCGGTGTGGCCATGGGCTCGGGCATTGGCGGCCTGACCAACATCGAAGAAACCAGTCGCACCTTGCATGATCAAGGGCCGCGCCGGATTTCGCCGTTCTTCGTGCCGGGTTCGATCATCAATATGATCTCGGGTTTCCTGTCGATCCACCTGGGTCTGCAGGGACCGAACTACGCGATCGCCACTGCATGCACTACCGGCACCCACTGCATCGGCATGGCCGCGCGCAACATCGCCTACGGTGAAGCCGACGTGATGATCGCCGGTGGTGCCGAGATGGCTGCCTGTGGTCTGGGCATGGGTGGCTTCGGCGCCTCCCGTGCACTGTCGACGCGCAATGATGAGCCGACCCGTGCCAGCCGTCCATGGGACAAAGGCCGTGATGGCTTCGTGCTTTCCGATGGTGCTGGTGCCCTGGTTCTCGAAGAACTCGAGCATGCCAAGGCCCGAGGCGCGACGATCTATGCCGAGCTGGTTGGCTTTGGCATGAGCGGGGATGCCTACCACATGACTTCGCCGCCCGACACCGGTGATGGCGCTGCGCGCTGCATGACCAATGCCCTGCGTGACGCTGGCATTCAGCCGGAAGAGGTCAGCTACATCAACGCCCATGGTACCTCGACCCCGGCGGGCGACATCGCCGAAGTGGCCGCGATCAAGCGGGTGTTCGGCGAGCACGCCTACAAGCTGGCCGTGAGCTCGACCAAGTCGATGACCGGCCACCTGCTGGGCGCCGCAGGTGCTGTGGAAGCGATCTTCAGCGTACTGGCGATCAACAGCCAGATGGCGCCGCCGACCATCAATCTGGACGAGCCGGACGACGGCTGCGACCTTGACTTCGTGCCTCACGAAGCCCGCAGCATGCCTATCGATGTAGTGTTGTCCAACTCCTTCGGCTTTGGCGGGACCAACGGTTCGCTGGTGTTCCGCCGGTTCGTCGGCTGATGCACAGTTGGATCGACGGCCAGGCCGCGACTGCACTCAATGTGCAGAACCGCGGCTTGGCCTATGGCGATGGCCTGTTCGAGACCATCGCCGTGCGTGCGGGCAGGCCCAGCCTGCTCACACAGCACCTTGATCGCCTGGCGTTGGGTTGCCAGCGGCTGGCGATCGAGGCTGACCTGCCACTGATCCACGACGAAATCATCGCTTACGCCAGCCAGCTCGGTGAAGGCGTGGCCAAGCTGATCCTCACCCGTGGCGACAGCCTGCGTGGCTATGCACCTGCTGCCGGTGCCGCGCCCCGTCGTATCCTCCAGGGCAGCCCGTTGCCTGCCTATCCCCGGGAAAATGCCGAACACGGCATACGGCTGTTCGACTGCCAGACCCGCCTGGCGGAACAACCGCTGCTGGCCGGGCTCAAACACCTGAACCGCTTGGAACAGGTATTGGCCCGCAGTGAATGGCAAGGCACCGATCACGCCGAAGGGCTGATGCGCGACATGCAAGGGCGGCTGATCGAGGGGGTGTACAGCAACCTGTTCCTGGTGCGCGACGGTGTGCTGCTGACGGCGGACCTGAGCCGCTGCGGTGTTACGGGCGTGATGCGTGCGGCGTTGCTCGAGCAGGCCGCAGCACTCGGTGTCCAGACCCAGGTGCGCGACCTCGCGTTGGCGGAGTTGGAGCAGGCTGACGAAGTGTTCCTGTGCAATAGTGTGTACGGCGTCTGGCCGGTGCGCGAATTCGCGGCACTCAAGCTTAACTGGTCGCCAGGCCCGCTCACCCGTAAACTGCAGGCCGTTGCCCGTACGTTACTGGAAACCTGATTCGTGAGACGCAAATTCCTGCTGCTGCTGGAAATGGGGTTGATCCTGGCTGGCCTCGCTGTGGGCTGGTCGGCCTGGAAGGTCAACTCGGTTCTGGAGCAGCCTCTGCACGTGACGCAGGAGCAACTGCTCGACGTGCCCAGCGGCACCACCCCTAATCGTATGTTCTATCGCATGCAGAGCGAAGGACTGCTCGATGATGCCGTCTGGCTGCGCCTGTACTGGCGTTTCAACATGGCCGGCACCCCATTGCACACCGGCGAATATCGTCTGTCTCCGGGCATGACCGTGGCCGAACTGTTCGAGGCCTGGCGCCGGGCCGATGTGGTGCAGTACAACCTGACCCTGGTCGAGGGCTGGACCTTCCGCCAGGTGCGCGCCGCAGTGGCCAAGCACGAAAAGGTCAAACACACCCTTGACGGCCTGTCCGACGCTGAGGTGATGGAAAAGCTGGGGCATACCGGCGTGTTTCCTGAAGGTCGTTTCTTCCCCGACACCTACCGTTTCGTGCGGGGCATGAGCGATGTCGAGCTGCTGCAGCAAGCCTACATGCGCCTGGAGGAAGTCCTGGCCAAGGAATGGGCCGAGCGGGCCACTGACTTGCCTTATCGTGACCCATACCAAGCGCTGATCATGGCATCGCTGGTGGAAAAGGAAACCGGTATTCCCCAGGAGCGCGGGCAGATCGCCGGTGTGTTCGTGCGTCGTCTGCGCCTGGGCATGATGCTGCAGACCGACCCGACCGTGATCTACGGCATGGGTGAGCGCTATAACGGCAAGATCACCCGCGCCGACCTACGTGAGCCGACGCCCTACAACACCTACACCATGACGGGCTTGCCGCCGACACCGATCGCCATGGTCGGTCGCGAGGCGATCCATGCCGCGCTGAACCCCTCCGATGGCACGAGCTTGTATTTCGTCGCCCGCGGCGATGGCAGCCATGTGTTCTCGGATGACTTGGATGATCACAATAGCGCGGTGCGTGAGTTCCAGCTCAAGCGCCGCTCCGATTACCGCTCCAGCCCCGCGCCGCAGACGCAGCCGGATGCGAGCGAGCAGGCGCCGGCCGAGTCGGGTCAGAACCCGATCCCTGAGGGCGATGCACCTGCCAGCGACCCTGCGCCGGGCGATGCGCCGGCACCTGACGAACAACAGTAAGGACTGCCAGTGAGCGGCTTGTTTATTACCCTGGAAGGCCCCGAAGGCGCGGGCAAAAGTACCAATCGCGAATACCTGGCCGAGCGTTTGCGCGAGCAGGGGCTGGACGTAGTCATGACCCGCGAACCCGGTGGTACGCCGCTGGCCGAGCGGATCCGCGAACTGTTGCTGGCGCCCAGTGACGAGATCATGGCGGTCGATACTGAACTGCTGCTGATGTTCGCCGCTCGCGCTCAGCACCTGGATCAGGTCATTCGTCCCGCTCTGGCGCGTGGTGCGGTGGTGCTTTGCGATCGCTTCACCGATGCCACCTATGCCTATCAAGGCGGCGGCCGGGGGCTGCCCCAGGCGCGTATCGCTACCTTGGAATCCTTTGTCCAGGGCTCGTTGCGTCCGGATCTGACTCTGGTGTTCGACCTGCCGGTCGAGGTCGGCCTGGCGCGCGCTGCTGCCCGTGGTCGCCTGGACCGCTTCGAGCAGGAAGGCCAGGCCTTCTTCGAGGCTGTGCGGCAGGCGTATCTGCAGCGCGCCCAAGGCGCCCCTCAGCGCTATAGCGTGCTGGATGCCGCACAACCGCTGGAGGCTGTGCAGCGTGCCATCGACGCACTGTTGCCTGGCATTTTGGAGCGGTGCCGTGGCTGAAGCCTATCCCTGGCAACAGGGGCTTTGGGAGCAACTGTCTGGACGGGCTCAGCACGCCCATGCCTACCTCCTGCACGGGCCGCAGGGCATCGGTAAACGCGCCTTGGCCGAGCGCCTGATGGCGCGCCTGCTGTGTCAACAGCCCCAGGGGCTAGATGCCTGTGGCCAGTGCAAGTCGTGTCTGCTGCTCAAGGCGGGGAGCCATCCGGACAACTTCGTGCTCGAGCCCGAAGAGGCCGACAAGCCGATCAAGATCGACCAGGTGCGTGAGCTGGTGTCCTTCGTGGTGCAGACCGCCCAACAGGGCGGGCGCAAGGTGGTGCTGATCGAGCCGGTCGAGGCAATGAACGTCAATGCATCGAACGCCTTGCTCAAGAGCCTGGAGGAACCCTCCGGCGACACCGTGTTGCTACTGGTCAGTCATCAGCCGAGCCGCTTGCTGCCGACTATCAAGAGCCGTTGCCAGCAGATCGCATGCCCGCAACCAAGCCTGGCTCAAAGCCAGGCCTGGTTGGCCGGTGCCTTGCCCGAGAGCAGCACTGAGGAGCGCGATGAGCTGCTGGCCCTCGCTGCTGGCTCGCCGTTGATGGCTGTCAGCTTGCAGACACAAGGCGTGCGTGAACAGCGTGCGCTGGTCACCGAAGGGGTCAAGAAGCTGCTCAAGCAGCAGCAATCGCCCAGTCAGCTCGCCGAGGCCTGGAACAATGTCCCTTTGCTCTTGTTGTTCGACTGGTTCTGTGACTGGTCGCACCTGATTCTGCGTTATCAATTGACCCAGGACGAAGAGGGGCTAGGCTTGGCCGATATGCGCAAGGTGGTTCAGTATCTGGCGCAGAAGAGCCGACAGGGCAGGGTGCTGGAGGTCCAGGCGTGGATTCTCGAACAGCGCCAGAAAGTACTTGCCAAGGCCAACCTCAATCGTGTCCTGCTGCTGGAAGCCTTGCTGGCCCATTGGGTCCAGTTGCCTGGCGCCCGCTGATACTTTCGTTTTCTCCATGTGTGCCGTCATCCCATGCTCGTAGATTCCCATTGCCACCTTGATCGTCTAGACCTCAGTGCCCACCAGGGCTCCCTCGATGCGGCGCTGCAGACCGCCCGGGAGCGGGGTGTCGGGCATTTTCTGTGTATCGGGGTGAGCGCCGAGAACGCCGCTGCCGTCAAAGCGTTGAGCGAGCAATACGCCGATGTGGATTGCTCGGTGGGGGTGCACCCGTTGGACCTTGCACCCGGTGAAACACCCGCGCTGGAGTGGCTGCTGCGTGAGCTGGCCCACCCCCACGTCGTCGCTATTGGCGAAACGGGTTTGGATTACCACTACGAGCCGGAGGCGGCAGCTTTGCAGCAGGCATCCTTCCGCCTGCACCTGGAGGCGTCGCGCCAGACCGGCAAGCCGGTGATCGTTCATACTCGCGCGGCACGGGCCGACACCTTGGCGTTGCTGCGCGAGGCCAACTTGCCCCAGGCCGGTGTGCTGCACTGCTTCACCGAAGACTGGGACATGGCCCGTCAGGCCTTGGACCTGGGCTATTACATCTCTTTGTCGGGCATTGTTACCTTCCGCAATGCCGATGCCCTGCGTGACGTCGCCCGTCAGGTGCCTGCCGACCGGCTGCTGGTCGAGACCGACTCGCCATACCTTGCGCCGATTCCGTATCGGGGCAAGCCTAATCTGCCGCAATATGTGCGTGAAGTGGCCGAGTACGTGGCGTCGCTGCGTGGCGTCAGTTACGCCCAATTGGCCGAGCAGACCACGGCCAACTTCAAGCGGCTGTTCCCGCTGGCGCGGGTGGCTGGCTGATCCGATTGCCCTCACCCTGCAAGGCGGGGATCCGGGCAAAAAAAACCCGGGTTCTGGGGGGGGAATCCGGGTTAAGACCATTAGGAGTAAAACAAAGGTACCGCGGTCCCTGGGCACCTTTATTGACGCGCCACTTGGGGGGATGCGCCGCGCCAACACTCCAAGTATTGGTCAGGTTTGGCACAGTGCCAGCGACAACTGGTCGTTTTTTAAACAGATTTGGAATACGCCTTGGAACCATTGGGCCATCCCTGTATGGCTGGGCGTATTTTCCAGGGGCTTTAGGGCCTCCCTGCACGTATCGTGATACACAGATGCTTGGATGATCCGTGCAATTTCCTGCAAGTTAGGCATAATAATCCGCTTCGATTGTCATCCAGTCCTTCCTATGCAGAAAGAACCTCGTAAGGTCCGTGAGTTTCGCCGCCGCGAACAAGAGATCCTCGATACCGCACTCAAGCTGTTTCTCGAACAAGGGGAAGACAGCGTCACCGTCGAGATGATCGCCGACGCCGTGGGTATCGGCAAAGGCACGATCTACAAGCACTTCAAGTCCAAGGCGGAGATATACCTGCGCCTGATGCTTGACTATGAGCGTGACCTGAACACGCTGTTGCATTCGGACGACGTCGACCGTGACAAGGAGGCCCTGTCGCGCGCCTATTTCGAATTCCGCATGCGCGATCCGCAGCGCTACCGGCTGTTCGATCGCCTGGAAGAGAAAGTGGTCAAGGGCAACCAGGTGCCGGAGATGGTCGACGAACTGCACCGCATCCGTGCCTCCAATTTCGATCGCCTGACCCTCTTGATCAAGGGGCGCATCAGCGAGGGCAAGCTCGAGGACGTGCCGCCATACTTCCACTATTGCGCCGCCTGGGCGTTGGTGCATGGCGCCGTTGCGCTGTACCACTCACCCTTCTGGAGCAATGTACTGGAGGATCAAGAAGGTTTCTTCCAGTTCCTCATGGACATCGGCGTACGCATGGGCAACAAGCGCAAACGCGACCCGGAAATCGCAAACTGAAGGTCTGACCGGCCTTTCCCTGCACCGTCCGGCATTGAGGCTTGCAAAAACCTGATTTTTGAGTCAGGTTTTGCAGGCCCGATTCTTCCATGCCGGAGTCATTCATGATCGTCGATCGTCAAGGTAGGCGTTTTCGCAACCTGCGTGTCAGCCTGACGGCTGCTTGCAACTACGCCTGTACCTACTGTGTGCCTGATGGCAAGCGCCTGGTGGCAGCACAGGATGAACTCCCGGCGCAGACCCTGGCCCGCGGCGTAGCCTACCTGGTCGAGGCGGCTGGCATCGAGAAACTACGCATTACCGGGGGGGAGCCCTTGGTCAGTCCCCGCTTGGAAGGCTTTCTGGAGTCGGTAGCCAAGCTGGGGCTGGCCGAGATTGGACTGACCACCAATGGCCAGCTGCTTTCACGCAAGCTGCCGCTGTTGCTAGATGCTGGTATTCGCCGCCTGAATGTTTCCCTCGATACCCTCGATCCGCAGGCGTTTCGCCGAATTGCGCGCGGAGGTGACCTGCAGAGCGTGTTGACCGGCATGGCGCAAGCCAGTGCCGCTGGTATGAGCATCAAGGTGAACATGGTGCCGATGCGTGGGCAGAACCTCGATCAGGTGTTGCCGCTACTGGATTATTGCCTGGAGCGAGGATACGAGCTGCGCTTCATCGAGCTCATGCGCATGGGGCATCTGGCCCGCGATCACAACGCTTTTCTGCAGCAGTTCGTGAGCCTGGAGCAACTGCTTGGGTTGATCGGCCAGGTTCATGCCTATCAACAGGCGAGTGCCCCTATCGATGCCACTGCGATGCGTTATCGAATTCCCGGTAAAGGGCATTTCGGCGTGATTGCCAACGAGAGCGTGCCATTTTGCCGAACCTGCTCACGCCTGCGGTTGTCCTCCACGGGCTGGCTGCATGGCTGCTTGTCATCGGGCAATCGGCATTTTGTCGGCGATTTGCTCGACAAGCCGCGTCACCAGGCGCTTCCCAGCCTGCAGCGGTTATTGGTCAAGGCTTTGGCGGACAAGCAGGATGTGGCGTTTTCCGGTGGGGTGACGATCATGAAAGTGATCGGCGGTTGATTCTGGCGCAAAAGCTGCATCTGGCGGCTATTCGCCGGTTTTTCGTCGCCGGGTTCTGGAGGAATGATGCGTAGCCTGGTCTTGTCGCTCGCCCTGATGGCGTTGGGCGGCTGCATGAATGTCAGTGATATGGGTGAAGGCGTTCGGTACCACATGAGCGATGCTGGGCTGCTGGATCACAGCGAGACTCGGCGAAGCCTGTCGGTGCGTCTGCAACCAGATTCGTTCATCTTCATCGGCCAAGGCTACTTCGTACCGCCGGCCAAAGGTCCGGTTCCACGCCAGAACGCTGTGGCCGAGGAAGCCTACAAGAATTTTGTCGAGTACTTCCCGCTGGTACGTCGTGCGCAGGGGCCGTTGGGGCTGGAGGAGGCGATTGCCGAGGCGCGCTCGGTTGGGGCCGATTACGTCCTGTACACTCGCTTCGCTCGTAGCGACGACCGCATCGGCAACGGGGACGAATGGTATGACGAGCAGGCTGTGGATCGTTTGGGCGTGGACACTGGCGTGGTACAGATGATGCTGATCGAGACCAGCACTCGCTATCTGATCGACACCGTACGTATCAAGAGCCGTGGCGGTTTGTTGACGTTCCACGACAATGCGCCGGAAGATTTGCTTGCTCAGCCCATGCGCGATTACGCTCGTAGTCTCGTGGGTATGAGTCGTTGAGGGCAGGGGCATGACAGGTAGCGGCAAGGCCAACGATCTTCTGGCGCAGATCCCCAAGGAGAAGGGCCTGCCGCCGGTGCATCTATGGAACCCGGACTTCTGCGGCGACATCGACATGCGCATCGCCCGGGATGGCACGTGGTATTACCTGGGCACACCTATCGGACGCAAGCCGATGGTGCGGTTGTTCTCCACCATCATTCGCCGCGACGGCGATGACTATTTCCTGGTTACCCCGGTGGAGAAGGTCGGCATCCGCGTCGATGACGCACCGTTCGTCGCTGTGACGCTGGATGTGGAAGGCAGCGGCGAGCAACAGGTGCTGCGCTTTACCAGTAACGTCGACGATCAGGTCGTTGCTGGCAAGGACCATCCCCTACGTGTCGAAATCGATTCGCGAACCCAGGAACCTTCGCCTTATATCCTCATGCGCAGCAACCTCGAGGCGTTGATTCACCGCAACGTATTCTACCAATTGGTCGAGTTGGCGGTGCCGCGCGAGATCGACGGACAAGTGTGGCTGGGTGTCTGGAGTGGCGGCGAGTTCTATCCGATCGGTCGGCCTTGAAGAGCTGAAGGTTGATATGGGGCGCGCAGCGGCCCAGGATCGACGCTGATCGGCCTCCTGCTTTTTCCCTGAATTGGACATTTGCCCCTAGCGCCTCGGGACATAACCTGCTGGCAATCGCCCATCAGGAGATACCCATGAAAACCCTCCATCACTCCCTCGTCTTGCTGCTGTCCTTCGGCCTTTGGGGCCTACAAGCGCCAGCCTGGGCCCACGGTGAGCAGCCCGATCAGGTCAAGATCCTGCAAGAGCGGCTTCCCAGCAATGCGCCTGGCAAAAAAGCCGTCATGCTCACCGTCAGTTATGCACCGGGACAGGCCTCGCCGGCCCATCAGCACCCTGGCGCGGTTATGGCCTATGTGCTCGAGGGGGCGGTGGCTTCCAAGCTCAATGATGAGCGCGAAAGGATCTACAAGGCAGGGGAGTACTGGTACGAGGCACCGGGTACCGTGCACAGTGTGTCGCGTAACGCCAGCCAGAGCCGGCCCGCCAAGCTGCTGGTTTGGAGTCTGGTCGAGGAGGGCAAACCTGTCACCGAGCCAGTGAAATAGAACGCAACGGCAGAAACGAAAAACCTCCAGTGCTTGCGCATCTGGAGGTTTTTTCAATGTTTGGCTCCGCGACCTGGACTCGAACCAGGGACCCAATGATTAACAGTCATTTGCTCTACCGACTGAGCTATCGCGGAATCTGCGCGTATCTTACTGATCGCCAGGGGGAAGTCAAGCTTCCCCCTGGGCAATCAATGAGTTACAGCACTTCGACGATGGCCTTGGTGACGACGTGGATGTTGCTTTGGTTCAAGGCGGCAACGGCGATACGGCCAGTGTCCAGGGCGTAGATACCGAAGTCGTTCTTCAGGCGGGTCACTTGCTCAACGGTCAGGCCCGAGTAGGAGAACATGCCCACCTGGCGGCCCACGAAGCTGAAGTCGCGCTTGGCGCCGTACTGGGCCAGCAGTTCGACCATCTGCTTGCGCATGCCGTGGATACGTTCGCGCATCTCGCCCAGCTCCGCTTCCCACATCTGGCGCAGTTCGGCGCTGTTGAGCACGGTGGCGACGATGGTGGCGCCGTGAGTCGGTGGGTTGGAGTAGGTGGTGCGGATGACGCGCTTGACCTGCGACAGCACACGGGTGCTTTCGTCTTTCGAGGCGGTGACGATCGACAGGGCACCAACGCGCTCGCCGTACAGCGAGAACGACTTGGAGAACGAGCTGGAAACGAAGAACTCCATGCCCGACTCGGCGAACAGGCGCACCGCGAAGGCGTCTTCAGCGATGCCGTCACCGAAGCCCTGGTAGGCCATGTCCAGGAAGGGCACGTGGCCTTTGGCTTTGACGACGTCCAGAACGTTTTTCCAATCGTCCAGGGTCAGGTCGACGCCGGTCGGGTTATGGCAGCAGGCGTGCAGCACGACGATCGAGCCGGAAGGCAGGTTGTTCAGGTCCTCGAGCATACCGGCGCGGTTGACGTCGTTGCTCGGCGCGTCGTAGTAGCGGTAGTTCTGCACCGGGAAGCCGGCGCTTTCGAACAGGGCGCGGTGGTTTTCCCAGCTCGGATCGCTGATGGCCACTACGGCGTTGGGCGAAATTCGCTTGAGGAAGTCGGCGCCGATTTTCAGAGCACCGGTGCCGCCAACGGCCTGTACGGTGACTACGCGGCCAGCGGCCAGCAGTGGCGACTCGGCGCCGAACAGCAGCTTCTGTACGGCCTGGTCGTAGGTGGCGATACCATCGATCGGCAGGTAGCCGCGCGAGGCGTGCTGGGCAGCACGCTGGGTCTCGGCTTCGATCACGGCGCGCAGCAGCGGAATGCGGCCTTCCTCATTGCAGTACACGCCTACGCCCAGGTTGACCTTGTCGGTACGTGGGTCGGCGTTGAATGCTTCGTTGAGGCCCAAGATGGGGTCGCGGGGTGCCAGCTCGACAGCGGAAAACAGGCTCATTGTTACCTTGGCTCTGATTGGAGAGTGATAGGACGCGCACACTCCGGCCGAGTGCACAGAAGTGGTGCGCAAACGGGGAGTCAGTATAGTGATACCCATCGGTCACCGCGACAGTCTGGCGCAGGTTTTCCGGGCTTTTGTGCGAATATTTTTCGACCATTGGTCGAATTGCCCGGTCCATCGTTATGCGCGTTCGCAGCTTGGCCTTGAATCTGGTCCCGGGCGGGCGCATTTGGGTATAGACTACTGGCTAAATTTACAGTTGCTGCGTTACCGCGAGGTCCGTCATGTCCGAGTTCCAGCTCGTCACCCGTTTCCAGCCGGCCGGCGACCAGCCCGAGGCCATCCGACTGATGGTCGAAGGCATCGAGGCCGGGCTTTCGCACCAGACCCTGCTGGGCGTGACCGGCTCGGGCAAGACCTTCAGCATCGCCAATGTCATCCAGCAGGTGCAGCGTCCGACCCTGGTACTGGCACCGAACAAGACCCTGGCGGCGCAGTTGTACGGCGAGTTCAAGGCGTTCTTCCCGAACAACGCAGTGGAGTATTTCGTCTCCTACTACGACTACTACCAGCCTGAGGCCTACGTGCCCTCGTCCGACACCTTCATCGAGAAGGACGCCTCGATCAACGATCACATCGAGCAGATGCGGCTGTCGGCTACCAAAGCCTTGCTGGAACGCCGCGACGCAATCATCGTCACCACGGTGTCCTGCATCTACGGCCTGGGTAGCCCCGAGACCTACTTGAAGATGGTCCTGCACGTCGATCGTGGCGATAAACTCGACCAGCGCGCACTGCTACGCCGCCTGGCGGACCTGCAATACACCCGCAACGAGATGGACTTCGCCCGTGCCACCTTCCGTGTGCGGGGGGACGTGGTCGATATCTTTCCGGCCGAATCGGACCTTGAGGCCATCCGCATCGAACTGTTCGATGACGAGGTGGAGAATATCGCCGCCTTCGACCCGCTCACCGGCGAGGTCATCCGTAAGCTGCCGCGCTTCACTTTCTACCCCAAGAGCCACTACGTCACGCCACGCGAGACCTTGCTCGAGGCAGTGGAGGGCATCAAGGAAGAACTCAAGGACCGCCTGGACTACCTGCAGAAGGCGAACAAGCTGGTAGAGGCCCAGCGTCTGGAGCAGCGCACCCGCTTTGACCTGGAGATGATCCTCGAGCTTGGTTACTGCAACGGCATCGAAAACTACTCGCGCTACCTGTCCGGCCGACCGGCCGGCGCGCCGCCACCGACCCTGTACGACTACCTGCCGGCGGACGCGTTGCTGGTTATCGATGAATCCCACGTCAGCGTTCCCCAGGTCGGTGCAATGTACAAGGGCGACCGCTCGCGCAAAGAAACTCTGGTGGAGTACGGCTTCCGCCTGCCGTCGGCGCTGGACAACCGCCCCATGCGCTTTGACGAGTGGGAGGCTGTCAGCCCGCAGACCATCTTCGTCTCGGCTACCCCCGGTCCCTACGAAGCCGAGCACGCTGGGCGGGTGGTGGAGCAGGTGGTGCGTCCCACCGGCCTGGTGGACCCGCAGGTGGAGGTGCGGCCGGCCCTGACCCAGGTCGATGACCTGCTGTCGGAAATCCGCAAGCGCGTGGACGCTGGCGAGCGGGTGTTGGCCACCACCCTGACCAAGCGCATGGCCGAGGATCTTACCGACTACCTGGCCGATCACGACGTGCGGGTACGCTACCTGCACTCGGACATCGATACCGTCGAACGGGTCGAGATCATCCGCGACCTGCGCCTGGGTAGCTTCGACGTGCTGGTGGGCATCAACCTGTTGCGCGAGGGCCTGGACATGCCCGAGGTGTCCCTGGTGGCCATCCTCGATGCCGACAAGGAAGGTTTCCTGCGTTCGGAACGCTCACTGATCCAGACCATCGGCCGCGCCGCACGTAACCTCAACGGCAAGGCGATCCTCTATGCCGACCAGGTCACCGGCTCCATGCAACGGGCCATCGACGAGACCGAGCGACGCCGGGCCAAGCAGATCGAATTCAACCTGGCCCACGGCATCGTGCCCAAAGGCGTGGTCAAGGACATCACCGACATCATGGAAGGCGCAAGCGTTCCGGGCGGACGCAGCAAGAAGCGCAAGAGCATGGCCAAGGCTGCGCAAGAGAGCGCCCGCAACGAGGCTGAGTTGCAGACGCCGGCGCAGATCACCAAGCGCATCAAGCAATTGGAAGAGAAGATGTTCCAGTACGCCCGCGACCTGGAGTTCGAGGCCGCCGCCCAGTTGCGCGACGATATCACCCAACTGCGCGAACGATTAATAGCGAGTTGATCGCTCGAGTGCCTGTGAGACTTCTTCGCGGGTTTGCCCGCGAAGAGGGCAGGCGACACCCATTCAATGGGCCTCGCCCGGCTTCATTCCGGGTGGCAACTTGCGGGTCAGCAGCACGGCCACCATGCTCACCACCAGTCCCAAGCCAACCCAGTGGAAGGCGTCGTTGTAGGCCATGATCAGCGCTTGCTGGTGGGTGATCTCGCTCAGTTTGCCCAGCGCCGCGTTATCGCTGCCCAACCGCTCGGCCAACTGCGATAGCCGTTCGGCCACCTGTGGATTGCTTGGCACCACTGATTCTCGCAGGTAATCGAAATACACCTTGGTTCGTGCGTCCAGCAGTGTCGCCAGCAGGGCGATACCGATCGCCCCGCCCAGATTGCGCAGGATGTTGAACAGGCTCGACGCTGAGCCGGCGTCTTCCGGCAGGATGTAGGCGGTGGCGATAAGCGAGATGGTCACCATGATCATCGGTTGCCCCACTGCGCGGATGATCTGGATCTGGTCGAATTGCGGCCCGGCAAAGTCAGGGTTCAATACGCCCGAGCCGAAGCTGGCCAGACCGAACAGGCAAAAGCCCAGTGCGCAGAGCACCTTGGGCGGGATCACCTTCATCAACAGCGGCACCAGCGGAATCAGGAACAGCTGCGGCAACCCCATCCACATGATCACTTCGCCGATCTGCAGGGCGTTGTAGCCCTGGACCTGCGCCAGGTACAGCGGCAACAGGTAGATCGAGCCATACAGCCCAACGCCCATTCCCAGGCTCGCCACGCTGCTCAGTCCGAAGTTGCGGTTGCCGAGGATGCGCAGGTTGATCAGCGGGTGAGGCCTGGAGAACTGCAGGATGACGAAGGTGATCAGACTGATCAGCGCGACTGCGCCCAGACTGACGATCAGGTTCGACTCCAGCCAATCCTTGCGATGACCTTCTTCTAGAAACACTTGCAAGCAGCCCAGGCCCAGCCCCAGCGTGACGATGCCCGCGTAGTCGGTGCGCTTGAGCAGGTCCCAGTGTGCCTCTTTCTTCTCAAGGCCATAGAGTAGGCCCCCGATCATCACGATGCCTGGTGGCACATTGATATAAAAGATGTACTCCCAGCCCCAATTCTCGGTCAGCCAGCCGCCCAGTGTCGGGCCGATCGACGGGGCGAACGTGGCCGTCATGGCAAACATGGCCATGCCCTTTGCGCGTTGATGCTCCGGCAGTTTGATGAGCGTAAGGGTGAACGCCAGGGGGATCAGGGCGCCGCCGGTGAAACCCTGAAGAGCGCGAAAGAGGATCATGCTCTCCAGGTTCCAGGCCATGGAGCACAGCAGTGAGGAAGCGAGAAATCCCAGTGACACCCAGACCGCCAAGCGCCGGGCCGAGAGCAACTGCACCAGCCAGGCGGTAAGAGGGATCATGATGATCTCCGCCACAAGGTACGAGGTGGAGATCCATGAGCCTTCTTCAAGGGTGGCCGAGAGCGCGCCCTGAATGTCTTTGAGCGATGAGTTGGTGATCTGGATATCCAGCACCGCCATGAACGCCCCGAGCATCGCGCTCATCACCGCGATCCAGTCGCGACGGCTTGGCTGCGCAGTGGGGCGTATCAGCGCGTCACCGGCCATCGTGGCCTTCGTCCGCATCGCGCAGCTCAACGGTCGCGGTTACCGACATGCCCGGACGGATACGCCCATGCAGCGGGTTGTCCGCGGCAAAGGTAAGCTTCACCGGGATACGTTGGACCACCTTGGTGAAATTGCCGGTGGCGTTGTCCGGCGGCAGCAGGCTGAACTGTGCCCCGGAGGCGGCGAACAGGCTGTCCACCTTGCCTTCGATTGGCGTATCCGGGTAGCTGTCGAACACCAGCTCTGCGCGTTGCCCTGGGTGCATGCGGCCAATCTGGGTCTCCTTGAAGTTGGCCTGCACCCAGATGTCTTCATCCGGAACGATCGATAACAGGTAGGCGCCAGCTTGCACTACCTGTCCATTGCGTGCGTTGCGCTGGCCGATGGTGCCGCTGATCGGCGCGCGGATTTCGCAGCGGCTCAGGTTCAGCTCGGCCTGGGCCAGGTCGGTGCGGGCATTGGCGATCTGCGCATCGAGGCGCTTGAGGCCAGCGCTCAAGGTATTGACCTGCTGGCGCTGGCTTTGCAGATCGGCCTGGGCCTTGTCGACTTGGGAGCGGGCCACGTGACTCTCCGCCGAGAGGGTAGTGACACGTTCCTCAGAGACAAAACCCGGCTTACGCAAGGCTTGGGCGCGGTTGAGGTCTAGTTGCGAGCGGTTGAAGGTCGCCTGGTTGGCGGCCACCTGGGCTTGGCCGGCCGCGATAAGGCTGCCTTGCTGGGTCAGCCGGCTTTGCGCCTGCTCACGTTCGGCTTCGCGGGTGGCCAGGGCTGCCCGGGCGCGCTCGACGGCCAGTTCGAAATCGGCCCGTTCCAGGTGAACCACGAGCTCGCCCTTGGTCACATGCTGGTTGTCCTCGACCAGGACGTTGTCGATGCGGGCACCGAGCTGGCTTGAGATGCGCGTGATTTCACCTTGGACATAGGCATTGTCGGTGCTCTCGTAGAAGCGGCCCTTGAAGTACCAATGGGCCAGGAAGGCGAGGGCGACGAGCAGGACCAGGGTGAAGAAGATCAGCAGGCGACGTTTGAGCTGGGCGGGCATGGGTACTATGGTTCCAGAAATGTAAGTAAATTTAACAGCCAGTACTGGCGCCCTCACAAGTGACAATCGCGCCATTGCTGGAGCCGGACGCCCGCTCCCTGCTAACATCCCGCCTTTGTTTCATCTTTCGTTCGAGACTCTCCATGACCACCGTTCGCACGCGCATCGCGCCATCGCCCACCGGCGATCCCCATGTCGGCACCGCCTACATCGCCCTGTTCAACTACTGCTTTGCCAAGCAGCACGGCGGTGAGTTCATCCTGCGTATCGAAGATACCGACCAGTTGCGCTCGACCCGTGAGTCTGAGCAGCAGATCTTCGACGCCCTGCGTTGGCTCGGCATCGAATGGAACGAAGGCCCGGACGTCGGCGGCCCCCACGGTCCATACCGGCAGAGCGAGCGCGGTGAGATCTACGCCAAGTACGCCAAGCAACTGGTCGATGCCGGCCACGCTTTCTATTGCTTCTGCACCGCTGAAGAGCTGGAGCAGATGCGTGCCGAGCAGATGGCCCGTGGTGAGACCCCGCGCTATGACGGCCGCGCGCTGTTGCTGAGCGCCGAGGAAGTGCAGCGACGACTGGACGCCGGCGAACCTCATGTGATCCGCATGAAGGTGCCGAGCGAAGGTGTCTGCGTGGTTCCTGACATGCTCCGTGGCGACGTCGAGATCCCATGGGATCGCATGGATATGCAGGTGTTGATGAAAAACGACGGCCTGCCGACCTACTTCCTGGCCAACGTGGTCGATGACCATCTGATGGGCATCACCCACGTCCTGCGCGGTGAGGAGTGGCTGCCGTCGGCGCCGAAATTGATCAAGCTGTACGAGTACTTCGGCTGGGAGCAGCCCAAGCTCTGCTACATGCCGCTGCTGCGCAACCCCGATAAATCCAAACTGTCCAAGCGCAAGAACCCCACCTCGGTGACGTTCTACGAGCGTATGGGCTTCATGCCTGAAGCCATGCTCAACTACTTGGGCCGCATGGGCTGGTCGATGCCGGACGAGCGCGAGAAGTTCTCCCTGGCCGAGATGGCCGAGCACTTCGACCTGTCGCGCATCTCCCTGGGTGGTCCGATCTTCGACATCGAAAAGCTGTCCTGGCTCAATGGCCAGTGGCTGCGCGAGCTGCCGGTGGAAGAGTTCGCCGCACGCGTGCAGAAGTGGGCCTTCAACAGCGACTACATGATGAAGATCGCGCCACACGTGCAGGGCCGGGTCGAGACCTTCAGCCAGATCGCTGCGCTGGGCGGCTTCTTCTTCGAAGGTGCCCTCAAGCTCGATGCCAAGCTGTTCGAGAGCAAGAAGCTGTCCGCCGATCAGGTGCGCCAGGTCATGCAATTGATCCTGTGGAAGCTTGAGAGCTTGCGCCAGTGGGAGAAGGACCGTATCACCGGCTGCATCCAGGCGGTGGTCGATGCCCTTGAGTTGAAACTGCGTGACGCCATGCCGCTGATGTTCGCGGCCGTCACGGGCCAAGCCAGCTCGGTATCGGTGCTCGATGCCATGGAAATCCTCGGCCCTGACCTGACCCGTTACCGTCTGCGCCAGGCGTTGGACTTGCTCGGTGGCGTGTCGAAGAAAGAAAACAAGGAATGGGAAAAACTGCTGGCGAGCATCGCCTGACAGCTTTCCGAGGCTCGTCGTTGAGCTGTGGGGGCGGGTTGGCCCGCGTATACGAAGGTGCATTCACCTCGGCATTCGCGGACAAACCTGCTCCTACGGGCGCGGCGCTGCGGGTTCCTTAGGGCAGGGCGGTAAGTGATTGTTATCTGTGAAAAATTTTTTGGGTATTTTCAAAAATTTGTTTGACAGCCCTGCAATCGGAACTTAATATGCGCCCCGTCCACAGCGATGAGCAAAACGAAGCGCAAGGCACCCAGCCGGCACTTCAGCTCAGCGCGACATTGTGGGGCTATAGCTCAGCTGGGAGAGCGCCTGCATGGCATGCAGGAGGTCAGCGGTTCGATCCCGCTTAGCTCCACCAAATTCCGCTTCGCGATCAAGGTAATTGATCGGGAAGAAAGATCGGTTCCAGCAATCCGGTCTTTGAGGTAGAAGGTTCGTCCCCTTCGTCTAGTGGCCTAGGACACCGC
>NZ_KV793306.1:311228-311606 GCF_001808425.1 Pseudomonas sp. HMSC08G10
TAACAGGGGTTCGAGTCCCCTAGGGGACGCCAGTTTTGCACAAGCGATGTTTCGATGTCGCTGGGCCGAGAGGCTAGAAATCCGGGGCTATAGCTCAGCTGGGAGAGCGCCTGCATGGCATGCAGGAGGTCAGCGGTTCGATCCCGCTTAGCTCCACCAATTTGCCGCGGTCCGTGGAAACGGATCGGCACGAAGGTTGTTGTCCCCTTCGTCTAGTGGCCTAGGACACCGCCCTTTCACGGCGGTAACAGGGGTTCGAGTCCCCTAGGGGACGCCACTTTTACCCGCGCTTTGCGGGAGTTGAAAGGCTCATTCTCATGTTTGGATGGGCCTTTTGTTTTAACCTTGGGGCTATAGCTCAGCTGGGAGAGCGCCTGC
>NZ_KV793306.1:311626-337868 GCF_001808425.1 Pseudomonas sp. HMSC08G10
CAGCGGTTCGATCCCGCTTAGCTCCACCAATTCTGCCAAGGTCTGCATCAGCGGATCTGCACGAAGGTTCACGTCCCCTTCGTCTAGTGGCCTAGGACACCGCCCTTTCACGGCGGTAACAGGGGTTCGAGTCCCCTAGGGGACGCCACTTTTACCCGCGTTTTGCGGGACTTTAAAGGCTCATTCGCATATTGAATGGGCCTTTTGTTTTTCTGCCTCGAAAAAATTTCAGTCATCCAGACGGGATGGCGGTTTTCTGCTTGCAAAAAAATATTATGGGAATAATATTCCGATCATAATATTCCCGAGGTTGCCATGAGTGACAAGAAGAGCAAGACCCGCGAGCGCATCCTGGCGGCAGCCCGCAGTGCCTTGATTCAACAAGGCCCTGCCGACCCTAGCGTAAGTCAGGTGATGGGGGCCGCCGGGCTGACGGTCGGGGGCTTCTACGCCCATTTTGACAGCAAGGACGAGCTGATGCTCGAGGCCTTTCGCCAGTTGCTTTGTGAGCGCCGAGCCTTGCTTGCCCAAGTGGACCCGAGCGTCGATGGGGCAGGGCGACGTGCGCTGGTGGCAGCGTTCTACTTGTCGCGCAAGCACCGCGATGCCCATGAGCACGCCTGTCCACTGCCCACTGCCCTGAGCGAGATGCAGCGCCTGCCCGAAACCTTCCGTGAGGTGTTGGCCGAGCACCTCGAGCTGATGACCGCGCAAATGGTTGATCGCCCGGAAGACGTCGACAAGGCCTTTGCCGATCTATCCCTGATGATTGGCGGATTGACCTTGGCGCGGGCCTTGGGTGATAGCGAGCTGTCCGACCGTATCCTGCGCGCCGCCAAATCGGCGGTGATCTGAGCTAACCGACCTCTGGAGCAAGGTGATGACTACTCTGAGTTGGATTCGTGGCGTCAATGGCACTCTGGGTCGCCTGGCCCCAGAGCATGTCGCCGGCAAGATGCGTCGCGCATTCATGACCCCGCGTCCTTTGCCGCCTCGGCAATGGGAACTGCCCCTGTTGGCCAGGGCCGAGCGCATCACCCTGCGTTTTGGGCTCTCGGCCTTGCGCTGGGGCAAGGGGCCGACCGTGTTGATGATGCACGGTTGGGAAGGTCGGCCCACTCAGTTCGCAGCCCTGATCGAGGCACTCGTATCGGCCGGGCACACCGTGGTGTCACTTGAGGGGCCGGGTCACGGGCGGTCTCCCGGGCAACATGCCCATGTAGGGCTGTTTGCCCGCGCCTTGCTGGAGGCGGCTGCCGAATTGCCGCCGCTGCGTGCGGTGGTGGGGCATTCCATGGGCGGGGCCAGTATGCTGCTGGCTCTGCAATGGGGGCTGCGTGCCGAGGCCGCGGTGAGCATCGCTGCGCCGGCGCAATTGCTTGGTGTATTGCGAGGTTTTGCCCATCGCCTGGGGCTACCGGCGCGGGCTAGAGCAGCGTTCATCCGCCAGGTCGAGCAGGAAGTTGGCGTGCAGATCTCGCGGCTGGATGTCAGCGGCTATCAGTTGGACGTGCCTGGCCTGGTGGTGCATGCCTGCGACGATATCCTGGTGCCGGTCAGTGAGGCTCAGGCCATCCACAACGCCTGGTTCGACAGCCGCCTGATGTTGTTGGAGGAGGGGGGGCATCAGCGTGTGCTAGCTGATCCGCGGGTGAATCAGGCGGTGCTTGAGCTGCTGGCGCGCACGTCACAAGGAGCGCGGCAAAGCGCCTGAGCATCCGGTACACTCTGCCCGATCACTGACCAAGGGGAGCGGGCATGAGCTGGGATCTGGCATCGCCATTCATCATTGATCTTCGCGTCGGCACCGAGGACATCGACGGCCTCGGCCATGCCAACAATGCGGTCTACGTCACCTGGCTGGAGCGTTGCGCTTGGCGTCATTCGCAGCGGCTGGGGCTGGATCTGGCCGAGTACCGCCGCCTGGACCGTGCCATGGCCGTGGTCCGCCACGAGATCGACTACCTCGCCGCCGCCTATGAAGACGACGAGTTGCAATTGGGCACCTGGATCATCGACTGGGACCAGCGCCTACGCATGACCCGCCGCTTTCAGCTCAAGCGCCCGCGTGACGGTGTCACCCTGTTGCGAGCGCAAACCACCTTTGCCTGTATCGAGTTGTCCAGCGGCAAGCCCAAGCGCATGCCAGCAGAATTTATCGAAGGCTACGGCCCGGCGCTGGCCGGTGCCTGATCCGGCAGTCTTTTTTGCTAGACTGCCGCCTTTTTCGCCGAGACCCTGACATGCAAATTGCCCTGGCCCCCATGGAGGGGCTGGTAGACAACATCCTGCGCGACGTCCTGACCCGGGTGGGCGGCATCGACTGGTGTGTCACCGAGTTCATCCGTGTCTGTGATCGCCTGCTGCCGGCCTCGTCGTTCGACAAGCTGGCACCCGAGCTGCGCCAGGGCGCGCGGACGGCTGCCGGGGTGCCGATGCGCGTGCAATTGCTGGGTTCGGATCCGGCCTGTCTGGCCGACAACGCCGTGCTGGCCTGCGAGCTGGGCGCGCCGGTGATCGACCTGAACTTCGGTTGCCCGGCCAAGACGGTGAACAAGTCTCGAGGTGGCGCGGTGCTGCTCAAGGAGCCCGAGTTGCTGCATGCCATCGTCCACGAGGTTCGTCGGGCGGTGCCGGCCCACATTCCGGTGACCGCCAAGATGCGGCTAGGCTTCGACAGTCCGGACGGTGCCCTGGAATGCGCCACTGCGCTGGCCGAAGGTGGAGCCGAGCATCTGGTGGTGCACGCCCGGACCAAGGTTGAGGGCTACAAGCCGCCGGCCCATTGGGAATGGGTGGCGCGGGTGCAGGATGTGGTGAAAGTGCCGGTGTTCGCCAACGGCGAAATCTGGACCGTCGATGATTGGCGGCGTTGCCGCGAAGTCAGCGGGGCCGAAGACATCATGCTCGGCCGTGGTCTGGTGTCGCGGCCGGATCTGGGCTTGCAGATTGCCGCGGCTCGCGACGGGCGGGACTACCGACCGATGACCTGGGACGACCTGATGCCGCTGCTGCGTGAGTTCTGGCGTCAGGCTCAGGCCAAACTGTCGCCGCGTTATGCGCCTGGGCGCTTGAAACAGTGGCTGGCCATGCTGACCCGTAGTTATCCCGAGGCGGTGGTGCTGTTTGCCGAACTGCGGCGTGAGGATGATTGTCAGCGCATCAGCCGTTTGCTAGGTGTGGAGCAGGCGTTAGCGCTGGACGCGTGCGTTGCCTGAGCACTTGCCATGCCGGATGGTCCCGCGTCTGCCGCATGCGGGCATGGCTTGGCAAAAAAAATTTTTGGATGACCTCTTGAAACCCACTTGTCGGGCCCTATCTCTTGAGTACGCGATGCCGAAGTCGGGTCGCGTAGTGACTTAACTTGCTGAATCTCAGGAGTTCATGACCATGACTACCGCTTTCTCTCTCGCTCCACTGTTCCGTCATTCCGTTGGTTTCGATCGTTTCAACGATCTGTTCGAATCCGCGGCACGTAACGAGGCGGGTAGCAGCTACCCTCCCTACAACGTGGAGAAACATGGCGATGACCACTATCGCATCGTGGTTGCCGCAGCCGGTTTCCAGGAGCAGGACCTCGACCTGCAGGTCGAAAAAGGCGTCCTGACCGTTATCGGTGGCAAGCGCGACAACAGCACCGAAGGCGTCACCTATCTGCACCAGGGCATTGCCCAACGGGCCTTCAAGCTGTCTTTCCGCCTGGCTGACCACATCGAAGTGAAGTCCGCGGGCCTGGCCAACGGTCTGCTCAGCATCGATTTGCTGCGCATCGTGCCGGAAGAGGCCAAGCCAAAGCGCATCCCGATCAATGGCGAGCAGCCAGCGCTGAACTAAGTTCGGCAGAGTGAAGAAAGGGCACCCTCGGGTGCCCTTTTTTTGTATCTGATGATGCGGGCAGGAAAATCAATAATCCGCCGGTGCCTCCATCAACATCTGGCGAAACTCTGGCAAGGGCAGCGGGCGGCTGTGCAGGTAGCCCTGGTAGAGGTAGCAACCCTGGCGCTCGAGAAACTCTAGTTGATCGGACTGTTCGACCCCTTCTGCGATCACCGCCAGATCCAGGCTACGGGCCATGGCCACGATGGCGCGGACAATCTCGGCATCGTTGGGGTCGATCGGTGCGTCCCGCACGAAGGTCTGGTCGATCTTCAGGGCATCGACGGGTAGGCGCTTGAGGTAGGTCAGAGAAGAATAGCCGGTGCCGAAGTCGTCCATGGCGAAGCTCACCCCGTAGCGCTTGAGTTCGCGCATCTTGCTGATGGTGTCTTCCAGGTTCTGGATGACGATGCCTTCGGTGATCTCCAGCTTCAGCATGCGCCGTGGCAGGCGGTAGTCGTCGAGGCTGCGCAGCACCCGTTCGACGAAATCGTTCTGACGGAACTGCCGGGGGCTGATATTCACGCACAGGCTGAAATCATCGGCATCGATCAGTCCATCCTCGAGCATGCGCGCGCAGGCATCGCAGGCTTCGTCAAGGATCCAGCTGCCCACTTCAAGGATCAGGCCGCTCTCTTCAAGCACCTGGATGAATTGCGATGGTGGCTGCTGGCCCAGTTGCGGGTGATGCCAGCGCAGCAGTACCTCGGCACCGACGATACGATTGTCGCGGGCGTCCACTTGCGGCTGGAAGTGCAGGGCGAGTTCGCCGCGGGCCAAGGCCAGGCGCAGGTCGGTTTCCATGCGCAGGCGTTCGCTGGCGGCCTTTTGCATGCTGGTGTGGAACAGTTGTGTGGTGTTGCGCCCGGAGTCCTTGGCTCGATACAGGGCGATGTCTGCGCGCTTGAGCAGATCGGCGGGTGTCGCCCCGTGGTCGGGTATCAGCGCCACGCCGATGCTGGGCGTGACCTGTAGGCGCTGGCCATCGAGGGACATGGGTTCGGCGAGCAGTTCGCGCAGGGTGTCGGCCAATTCGCGGACTTTCGCTTCCACTTGATCGCGACTGCCCTCCAGGCCGCTGAGCAGTACCACGAACTCGTCGCCACCCAGGCGGGCCACTGTGTCCTCCAGGCGTACGCTAGCCTCCAGGCGCGCGGTGATGATCTTGAGCACCGTATCGCCCACCGGGTGACCGAGCGAATCATTGATGTGCTTGAAATGGTCAAGGTCCAGGAACAGCAGCGCGCCACGCAGATTGTGGCGTTTGAGCAGGGCGATCTGTTGGCTGAGGCGGTCCATCAGCAAGGCACGGTTGGGCAGGTTGGTCAGCGGGTCGTGATAAGCCAGGTGACGGATCTGCGCCTGGGCGTTCTTCAGTTGACTCACATCGCGGGCAGTGAGCAGCAGGCAATCGGCCTCGTTGAGGCTCAGCGGCTCCACCGAAACCTCCACGGTGAGGATGTCGCCGCGTTTGTTGCGACCCAGCATTTCGCGGTGGTGCACTCTGCCACGTTCGCGCAGCTCGGTGAGCAGGGCGGCGCGTTGCTTGTCGTCAGCCCAGATGCCGATCTCATAGACCGTGCGTCCGATCACTTCGGCGCTGCTGTAACCGGTCAGTCGGCAGAAACCATCGTTGACTTCGAGGTAGCGGCCTGTCGAGCGCTCGGTCAGGGTGATGGCGTCGGGGCTTGAGTGGAAAGCCTTGGCGAATTTCTCTTCGCTGGCCTTGAGGGCCGCCTCGGCGCGCTGCTGTTGGGTGATGTCGCGCAAGGTCGTGACGCTGCAGGGCTGGTTGTCGACGGTGATCTGGCAACTGGAGATGACGCATGTCAGCGACGAGCCGTTGTGGTGATTGACTACCACCGCCACATTGCTCAATGCCCGTTCCCGGATCACTTGCTCGATGCGTTGTGCCCGTTTCGCCGACTCCGCCCACAGGCCGATCTGTTCGGCAGTGCGGCCGATGACCTGTTCGGCGCTCCAACCGAAAGTCTGGGTAAAGGCGCGGTTGATCTCGATGAACTGGCCATTGTCCTGGCGGGTGACGCAAATCGGGTCAGGGCTGACTTGGAACAGGCTGGCGAATTTTTCCTCGGAGGCGCTCAAGCGCTGCTCGCGTTCCACTTGGTCGGTGATGTCGAGCAACGTGCCGGCCATGCGTAGGGGGTTGCCCTGTTCGTCGCGATAGAGGCGGGCGCGGCTTTCGATGTAACGCGACTGGCCGTTGTCCAGTTGCACGCGGTAGGTGACCTGATAGTTGCCCGCCGGTCCCTCGCGCAGGCTGCGATAGGTCTGGCGCATGACGCTGCGTTCGTGCTCCGAGACCCCTTCGAAGAAGGCCTCGAACGACTCGTGGAAAGGCACCGGGGGCAGGCCGTGCAGCTGTGCGGCGCGGGCCGAGCCGTAGAGCATGCCGCTGGGGATGTGCCAGTCCCAGGTGCCCAGTTGCGCCGAATCCAGGGCCAGGTCCAGGCGTTCCTGGCTGTCTTTGAGGGCTTGTTCTGCGCGCTTGCGTTCGCTGGTATCGACGAAGGTGCTGAGCAGGTAGGTCACGCCTTCGAGCTCGATACTCTGGGTGCAGAGGATGCCATCGTGAAGCTTGCCGGTGCTGGCGCGAAACTGGACCTCTAGGGTCAGTGGGCCGCCATTGCTGTTTCGGGTGTTGTCCAGCACCTGATGGCGCAGTTCAGGGTTGACCCACAACCCCAGCTCCAAGGTGGTCTTGCCGATGACCTGGTGTCCGGGCCAGCCGAACATGTCTTCGAAGTGCTGGTTGACCTCGAAGATCATGCCGTCCTGGCGACGGGTCAAGAGAATGACATTAGGGCTCAGGTGAAAGAGCGTGGCGAAGCGCTTCTCGGAGTTGATCAGTGCGGTTTCCCGATCGTGTTGACGGGTGATTTCCCGTACGACCCCGATCATTTGAGGACGACCGTCAGGGGCGTGTGTCAGGCTGCCTGTGACTTCCAGCCAATGCACGCTGCCATCGGGCCAGCGTATGCGATGGCGCATCGCCGGTTCCACGGGTTCGCCATTGACCACGGCCTGGAACATCTGGCGCGTGCGGGCCCGGTCCTCCTCGGGCAGCAGGTCGAGGTAGTCGATGTCGTTGGGCAGGGGCCGATCAGGTTCGAAGCCGAACAGCGCCTGGGTGGCCCGCGACCAGCTGATCCGGCCACTGTCGATATCCCACAACCACGCCCCCAGGCGCGCGCCATTGAGCGCGGCCAACAGTTGCGGAGCGTTCTGCCAAGTCTGCTCCGACTCCTGGGGGGCTGCCGCGTGGATGCGCGGCAGGCGCGGAAAACGGTTTGCTGATTTGGGCATCGGTACCAGACCTTTGGCGGATGACGCGTCCCTGTAGTGTGGATGACCGGCCGACTGCGCTCAGGCGGTCGCTGCGTGGCTGTCGAGCAGCGCCATGAAGGCCTTGGCCGCGTTCGACAGCGTGCGTTCCGTATGCAGAATGTAGCCTAGCTGGCGTGACAGCTGTATGCCGGGCAAGGCGATGGGTGCAACCTGCTCGTCGAGCATGGTGCGCGGTAGCACGCTCCAGGCAAGCCCGATGGAAACCATCATCTTGATGGTCTCCAAGTAGTTGGTGCTCATGGCGATGTTCGGCGTCAGGCCCTGACTTTCGAACAGCCGCTGGACGATATGGTGGGTGAAGGTATTGCCGCCGGGAAATACCGCCGGGTGACGGGCGACATCGGCCAGGCTGACCTGCCGGTTGCTGGCCAAGGGGTGTTCCGGTGCGGCGACGAAATCCAGTGCATCGTCCCAGACGGGCACGGCACGCACCAGATGGTGGGGTTCGGGAGCCAGGGTGATAACCGCGATCTCTGCGCGCCCATGCAGAATCTCGTCGTAGGCCGCTTCCGAATCCAGGAACTGAATATCCAACGCCACCGCCGGATGCTCGCGGGTGAAAGCCCGCAATAGCGGGGGCAAGCGGTGCAAGCCGATGTGGTGACTAGTGGCGAGGGTCAGGCGACCACTTACCTCACCGGTCAAATTGGTCAGGGCTCGTCGGGTATCATCCAGGACATTGAGGATCTGGTAGGCGCGCGGTAGCAGGGCGCGCCCGGCCTCGGTCAAGGTCACTTCCCGACCCAGGCGATCGAACAGGCGCACATCCAGTTGCTGCTCGAGCCCGGCGATGCGTTTGCTGACAGCCGGCTGAGTCAGGTGCAGGCGTTCCCCGGCACCGGAAAAACTTCCGGTTTCGGCAATGGCGATGAAGGCACTGAGGTTGGCCAGGTCCACGGCTTAGAATTCCTATTGGTTATCCAAAGCATAAAAATTATGAATTTGAGTTATTCAATCTAACCCCATAGCATCGACCGTACAAGCCAAGGGGTTATTGGCATAGAAATACGCTGATGAGGAATAGTCAGATGTCTGGCAAAACGCTCTACGACAAACTCTGGGATGCGCACGAAGTCAAGCGGCGCGACGACGGTTCGTCCTTGATCTACATCGATCGTCACATCATCCACGAAGTGACTTCGCCCCAGGCCTTCGAAGGCCTGCGTCTGGCCAACCGCAAGCCATGGCGTATCGATGCCAACATCGCGACCCCTGACCACAACGTGCCGACCACGCCAGAGCGCAAGGGCGGCATCGCAGCCATCGCCGACGAAGTGTCGCGCCTGCAGGTGCAGACCCTCGACGAGAACTGTGACGAATACGGCATCGTCGAATTCAAGATGAACGATGAACGTCAGGGCATCGTGCATGTCATCAGCCCCGAGCAGGGCGCCACCTTGCCAGGCATGACCGTCGTCTGCGGCGACTCGCATACCTCGACCCACGGCGCCTTCGGCGCGCTGGCCCATGGCATCGGCACCTCGGAAGTCGAGCATGTGCTGGCCACCCAGTGCCTGGTTGCCAAGAAAATGAAGAACATGCTGGTACGCGTCGAAGGCGAGTTGCCTGCAGGCGTGACCGCCAAGGACATTGTCCTCGCTGTGATCGGCAAGATCGGCACCGCCGGCGGCAATGGCCACGCGATGGAGTTCGCTGGCAGCGCCATCCGCGCGCTGTCCATGGAAGGCCGCATGACCATCTGCAACATGTCCATCGAAGCCGGTGCCCGTGTTGGGCTGGTCGCTGTGGATGACACTACCATCGCTTATGTCGAAGGTCGTCCGTACGCGCCCAAGGGCGAGCAGTGGAAACAGGCGGTGGAGGCTTGGAAGGGGCTGGTTTCCGATGCCGATGCCGTGTTCGACACCATCGTTGAGCTGGACGCTGCCCAGATCAAGCCGCAAGTGAGCTGGGGCACCTCGCCGGAGATGGTCCTGGCCGTCGATCAGCGTGTGCCGGATCCGGCTGCCGAGCCTGACCTGATCAAGCGTGGCTCCATCGAGCGCGCCCTCAAGTACATGGGCCTGGCCGCCAATCAGGCGATCACCGACATCAAGCTCGACCGTGTGTTCATCGGTTCCTGCACTAACTCGCGCATCGAAGACTTGCGCGCCGCCGCCGAGATCGCCAAGGGCCGCAAGGTCGCGGCGAACGTCAAGCAAGCCTTGGTGGTGCCAGGCTCGGGCCTGGTCAAAGCCCAGGCCGAGCGCGAGGGGCTGGACAAGATCTTCATCGAGGCAGGTTTCGAATGGCGTGAGCCCGGCTGCTCCATGTGCCTGGCGATGAACCCGGACCGCCTGGAAAGCGGCGAACATTGCGCCTCGACCTCCAACCGCAACTTCGAAGGCCGTCAGGGCGCAGGAGGTCGTACCCACCTGGTCAGCCCGGCCATGGCCGCCGCCGCCGCGGTCACCGGTCACTTCATCGATGTCCGCGAGTTGATCCAAGGGAGCGCAGCATGAAAGCCTTTACCCAGCACATCGGCCTTGTCGCTCCATTGGATCGCGCCAACGTCGACACCGACCAGATCATTCCCAAGCAGTTCCTGAAATCGATCAAGCGCACCGGTTTCGGTCCGAACCTGTTCGATGAGTGGCGTTACCTGGATGTAGGCCAGCCCTACCAGGACAACAGCAAACGTCCGCTCAACAAGGAGTTCGTGCTCAACCACGAGCGCTACCAGGGAGCCAGCGTGCTGCTGGCGCGGGAGAACTTCGGTTGCGGCTCGAGCCGCGAGCACGCGCCGTGGGCGTTGGACGAATACGGTTTCCGTAGCGTCATCGCACCGAGCTTCGCCGATATCTTCTTCAACAACAGCTTCAAGAACGGCCTGTTGCCGATCATCCTCAGCGACGAAGAAGTCGATGAGTTGTTCAAGCAGGTCGAAGCCAACCCGGGCTACCAACTGACCATCGACCTGCAAGCCCAGGCCGTGACACGTCCAGACGGCAAGGTGCTGCATTTCGAGATCGATGCCTTCCGCAAGCACTGCTTGCTCAACGGCCTCGATGACATCGGCCTGACCTTGCAGGACAGTGACGCCATCCAGGCGTTCGAGGCCAAGCACCGGGCCAGTCAGCCTTGGTTGTTCCGCGACGCCTGATACGCGGATTGCCCGGCTAGGCGGCTCCTGTAACGATGTAGGCAGGGGCCGGTTCGCCGGGCCGGTTTTTTTCGGTGGGCCGAGCAGGCGCGCCGTTCGAATGGATAGAGGAAAGCATGAGCAAGCAGATTCTGATTCTCCCAGGTGATGGTATCGGTCCGGAAATCATGGCCGAGGCGGTCAAGGTGCTGGAGCTGGCCAACGACAAGTTCCAGCTCGGCGTCACCCTGGAGCACGACGTGATCGGCGGCGCCGCCATCGACAAGCATGGCATTCCGCTGGCCGACGAGACCCTGGAGCGCGCACGCAAGGCCGATGCCGTGCTGCTCGGCGCGGTCGGCGGGCCCAAGTGGGACAAGCTTGAGCGTGATATCCGTCCAGAGCGCGGCCTGCTCAAGATCCGTTCGCAGCTGGGCCTGTTCGCCAACCTGCGCCCGGCCATCCTCTATCCGCAATTGGCCGATGCCTCCTCGCTCAAGCCGGAAATCGTCGCGGGCCTGGATATCCTCATCGTCCGCGAGCTCACCGGCGGTATCTACTTCGGTGCGCCACGTGGTCAGCGCGAGCTGGAAGGTGGCGAGCGCCAGGCCTACGACACGCTGCCGTACAGCGAAAGTGAAGTGCGCCGCATTGCCCGCGTCGGCTTCGACATGGCCCGCGTGCGCGGCAAGAAGCTGTGCTCGGTGGACAAGGCCAACGTGCTCGCTTCCAGCCAACTGTGGCGTGAAGTGGTCGAGGAGGTGGCCAAGGATTACCCGGACGTCGAACTCAGCCACATGTACGTCGACAATGCCGCCATGCAGCTGGTCCGCGCGCCCAAGCAGTTCGACGTGATGGTGACCGACAACATGTTCGGTGACATTCTGTCGGATGAAGCTTCCATGCTGACCGGTTCCATCGGCATGCTGCCGTCTGCGTCCCTCGATGCCAACAACAAAGGCATGTACGAGCCTTGCCACGGTTCGGCGCCGGACATCGCAGGCCTTGGCATTGCCAACCCGCTCGCGACCATTCTGTCGGTGTCGATGATGCTGCGCTACACCTTCAACCAGGTGGTTGCCGCCGACGCGATCGAGAAGGCTGTCAGCGTGGTATTGGATCAGGGCCTGCGTACCGGCGACATTTGGTCGGCCGGCTGCAGCAAGGTAGGTACGCAGGAAATGGGCGACGCAGTAGTCGCAGCGCTGCGGAATCTGTAATCTCTCTGGCCCGCCATCGTCTTCCCTTCGATGGCGGCCCACTTTTAGCAAAGGTGTAGTTGCGATGAAACGTGTAGGTCTGATCGGTTGGCGAGGTATGGTCGGTTCCGTGCTCATGCAGCGGATGCTGGAGGAGCAGGATTTCGACCTCATCGAGCCGGTGTTCTTCACCACGTCCAACGTGGGTGGCCAGGGTCCGAATGTGGGCAAGGACATTGCTCCGCTCAAGGACGCCTATAGCATTGAAGAGCTCAAGACCCTCGACGTTATCCTGACCTGCCAGGGTGGCGACTACACCAACGAAGTCTTCCCCAAGCTGCGTGAAGCCGGCTGGCAGGGTTACTGGATCGACGCTGCTTCGTCCCTGCGCATGCAGGATGACGCCGTGATCATCCTTGATCCGGTCAACCGCAAAGTCATCGACCAGCAGCTCGACGCCGGCACCAAGAACTACATCGGCGGCAACTGCACTGTCAGCCTGATGTTGATGGGCTTGGGTGGTCTGTTCGAAGCGGGCCTGGTCGAGTGGATGAGCGCCATGACCTACCAGGCCGCCTCCGGCGCCGGTGCGCAGAATATGCGCGAGCTGATCAAGCAGATGGGGGGTATCCATGCGGCGGTCGCTGATGACCTGGCCAACCCGGCCAGTGCCATCCTTGACATCGACCGCAAGGTTGCCGAGACCATGCGCGGCGAAGCCTTCCCGACCGAGAACTTCGGCGTACCGCTGGCAGGCAGCCTGATCCCCTGGATCGACAAAGAGCTGCCTAACGGCCAGAGCCGTGAGGAATGGAAAGCCCAGGCTGAGACCAACAAGATCCTGGGACGCTTCAAGAACCCGATCCCGGTCGACGGCATCTGCGTGCGCATCGGCGCTATGCGTTGCCACAGCCAGGCGCTGACCATCAAGCTGAACAAAGACGTGCCGCTGGCGGATATCGAAGGCATGATCAGCCAGCACAACCCATGGGTGAAGCTGGTGCCGAACCAGCGTGAGATCAGCATGCAGGAACTGAGCCCGACCAAGGTGACTGGCACCCTGAACGTGCCGGTTGGCCGTCTGCGCAAGCTGAACATGGGTTCGCAGTACCTGGGGGCCTTCACGGTCGGTGACCAGCTGCTGTGGGGCGCTGCCGAGCCGCTGCGTCGCATGTTGCGGATTCTGCTGGAGCGTTGATCGCACCTTTGCTTTGACCGAGAACCCACGCCTGGCGTGGGTTTTCTGTTTTTGGGGTGGGTGTTGGTGTTGCGAGGTGGAGGGCATCTCCACTTGATAGTGTGACGCTAGTTCACCATTGCGCCGTAAAGGCGCAAAGCGCCAGTGGCGCCCCCACAAAAAATGGATATGCTCAAAACTCCAAACGCCCAAGCCCAAGCAAAACTACTCCCCATCGCCCAATCCAAGTAAAGTGCCGCACCCTAAGTTCCACCAGAAGGACCCAACCATGCCCCAGCCCATAGACATCGCCATCATCGGCGCCACCGGCAGCGTCGGCGAAACCCTCGTCCAGATCCTCGAGGAACTCGAATTCCCCGTCGCTACCCTGCACTTGCTGGCCAGTATGGAATCCGCTGGCAGCAACATGATGTTCGCGGGCAAGAAACTGCGCGTCCGGGAGGTCGACAGTTTCGACTTCTCTCAGGTCAAGCTGGCGTTCTTCGCCGCAAGCCCCGCGGTCACCCGTAGTTTTGCTCCTAAGGCCCAGCAGGCCGGTTGCTCGGTCATCGACCTGTCCGGAGGACTGGAGCAGGCATTGGCTTTGGTCCCGGAAGCCAACGGGGACAAGGTTGCCCAGCTCAAGCATCCCGCGCTGATTGCCAGCCCCAGTGCCGCGGCCGTCGCGCTGGCGGTGGCGCTGGCCCCGCTCAAAGGCTTGCTCGACATCGAGCGGGTACAGGTGATGGCTAGCCTGGCCGTGTCGGCCCAAGGTCGGGAGGCGGTGAGCGAACTGGCCCGCCAGACTGCCGAACTGCTCAATGCCAGGCCGCTGGAGCCGCGCTTCTTCGATCGTCAGGTCGCTTTCAATGTGTTGGCGCGGGTCGGTGCCGCCGACGAGCACGGTCATACCAGCCTGGAGCGGCGTTTGGTCGATGAGTTGCGTGTGCTGCTCGACCTGCCGGCGCTGAAAATCTCCGTGAGCTGCGTTCAAGTCCCGGTGTTTTATGGCGATAGCTTCAGTGTGGCGGTGCAGAGCCGTCGCCCGGTCGACCTGGTCGCGGTCAATGAGGCGCTCGAGGCTGCACAAGGTATCGAGCTGGTCGAGCTGGATGATTATCCGACGGCTGTCGGCGACGCAGTGGGGCAAGACGTGGTCTATGTTGGTCGTGTACGCCATGGCATCGACGAGCAGGAACAACTCAACCTTTGGCTGACGACCGATAACGTGCGCAAAGGGGCCGCCCTTAACGCCGTGCAAGTGGCCGGATTGTTGATAAAAGACATGGTGTAAAAGATACTGGCGCGTACTTTTGTCCTACACCACACGCAGGTCTAGGGACGATTCTTAGAAGGGAAGAGGTCATGCTTCGAATTCGCAAACTGGTTCTGGCCATGGCAGCAGCCTCGGCGCTGTCGTCGGGCATGGCCAATGCCCTCGGGTTGGGTGAGCTGACCCTCAAGTCGGCGCAGAACCAGCCGCTGGACGCCGAGATCGAACTGCTCGACGTGCGTGACCTCACCACCGCCGAAGTGGCGCCGAGCCTGGCACCGCCGGAAGAATTCGCCAAGGCTGGGGTGCCTTACCCTTCCTACCTCGAAGACCTGACTTTCACGCCGGTGATCAACCCAAACGGTAAGAGTGTGTTGCGGGTGACTTCCAGCCAGCCGCTGCCGGCACCGGTGGTGAAATTCCTGGTCCAGGTGATGTGGCCTCAAGGTCGCCTGCTGCGTGACTACAACATGCTGCTCGATCAGCCTAAGGCCCAGGGCGAGGCGGCCTCCGCCGCTGGTATCGCACCGGCGG
Organism: Pseudomonas sp. HMSC08G10; assembly: GCF_001808425.1. NCBI lineage: Bacteria > Pseudomonadati > Pseudomonadota > Gammaproteobacteria > Pseudomonadales > Pseudomonadaceae > Pseudomonas > Pseudomonas sp. HMSC08G10. The sequence goes on from NZ_KV793306.1 coordinate 326,137, forward strand.
TCAGTGGCGCGGGTCGCTACACCACCAAGCGGCGCGATACGCTTTGGCAGATTGCCGCGCGTAACACCCAGGGCGGCTCGGTCCAGCAGACCATGTTGGCTATCCAGGCCTTGAATCCGGATGCTTTCATCGGCAACAACATCAACCAGCTCAAGGTCGGGCAGGTGCTGCGCCTGCCTGACCAGCAGCAAATCCAGAACATTCCACAGGGCGAGGCCATTCGCGAAGTTGCCGAGCAGTACGCTGCCTGGCGTGAAGGTCGACGCCTGGGGCCGCGAGCCCGTCAGCTGGACGCGACCCGCCGAGGCGCTGCCGAGGCCGCACCGGCGCGCATCGCCCAAGGTGACAACCTGCGCCTGGTCAGCCCGGATGCCAAGGGCGCTGCGGGCGATGCCAAGGCGCTCAGCGACAAGCTGGCGGTGGCTCAGGAGAGCCTCGACACCAGCCGACGTGACAACGAAGAACTCAAAAGCCGCATGGCAGACCTGCAGAGCCAGCTGGACAAGTTGCAGCGTCTGATTCAGCTCAAGAACGATCAACTGGCCCGCCTCGAAGCCCAGGGTGCTGCAGCGCAGCCCCCTACTGCGACGGCCTTGCCAGGCGAGCCAGCCCCTGCGCAGCCTGCGGTCAATGCCCAGCTGACGCCGGCCGAGCCCGTGGTCGAGCCGGCGCCGGCAGCGGTGGACACGGCGCCTGTGGTCAAGGAAACCCCTTATCAAGGCGTGCTCGACGAGCTGCTCGGCAACCCGCTGTTGCTAGGGTTGCTGGCCGGTTCGACTTTCCTGGTGTTGCTGTTGTTGCTGCTGCTTCTGGCGCGCAAGCGCAAGGCTCAGCAGGAAGCCGAGAAACACCTGCGCATGGCGCGGGCTCTGGCTGAGGAGAATGAGCGTGGCCCTGACCTGAACATGCCGCCGGGCAGTTTCGATGACCTGGATGTGTCGGCGCCTAGCGTGACGCTGTCTCCGGCCGTGGTCGCAGCCTCCGCAGCGGCTGCCGTTGCCGCGGAGAAACCGGCTGCACCGGCACCGGAGCCTGCCCCCACAATTGCGCCTGCGCCAGTGACCGATCCGTTGGCCGGTCTGCTGGTCGAGGTCGACCAGAGCTTGGCGCAAGGCCGTCTGAACCACGCCGCTGACTTGCTCGAGCCGGCGCTGGCCGCTCACCCCGAGCGCGGCGACCTGCGTCTTAAGCTGATGGAAGTCTATGCCCGCCAGGGCGATCAGAACGCGTTCGCCAACGAGGAGCGCCAACTGGCGCCGACCGAGCAGAACAAGGCCGAAGTCGAGTCGCTCAAAGAGCGTTTCCCGGCGATGGTTGCAGTGGCCGCTGCAGGCCTTGGTGCCGCAGCCCTGGCTGCCGAAATGGACGCGCAGTACGTTCAGGACCTGCTGCAGGAAAGCACGGATGAGGTCGCTGAAGGCAAGCCTGCGCCAGAGCCCGAGCCAGAAGCCGTTACCCAGGTCGGGTCGGAGCCACAGCCGGAGCCTGAGCAGGACGCGATCATCGAGGCGCCAGCGATCGATGAAAGCGATCTGGACAGCGCCTTCGATCTCAGCTTGGATGATGACCTTCCTGCGGATGCGGCGCTTGAGCTGCCGCAAGAGCCCGTGGTCGCCGAAGAACCCGTTCTGGACAGCGCCGAACCTGTCGCACCCCAGACCGATGCCGACGAAGATTTCGAAGCCTTGCTCGAGCAGGCCCAGGTCCAGACCGAACCACAAAGCCTGGACGATCTGGCCGACTTCGATCTGGACATTGGCGAGGCGCAGTCGCCGGAGCCTGCTCCAGTGGAGGCCGAAGAGGCACCGGTGGATGTGGCGGCCGAGTTGGCAGCCTTCGACGAGATTCCAGAGTTCGATCCAATCTCCGAACTGGAACTGCCGGAAGACTTCGACCTGTCCCTGTCGCTGGACGATGAGTCGCCTGCGGCCAAGAGCTTTGCCTCGGAGCTCGATGACGTCAACGCCGAGCTGGACAAGCTTTCCCAGAGCCTTGAGTCGCCTTCGCTCGAGCCGCATTTCACCGCCGAAGATGCCGCCCAGGAGCTTGATCCGCTGGATGACCTGGACTTCGACTTCTTCTCCGGCGCTGACGAAGTGGCGACCAAGCTGGATCTTGCTCGCGCTTACATCGACATGGGCGACCACCAAGGCGCGCGGGACATCCTCGACGAAGTGGTCAAGGATGGTGATGACAACCAGCGCCAGGAAGCCGAGGAGATGCTTTCGCGCCTGGTGTAGTGACCTTCCCGAGGCCTGGCCCATTCCCACGCGCGCAGCACAGGTGGGGCGGGCCCGCCTGTCAAGATAGCGCCGCTGTAATACGGCCGATCCCCCGATAACGGCAGCCCTTGTGGCTGCCGTTGCCGTTATAATGCCGGCCTTTCGTTCCATCCACAGGTTTCAGGTTCTTGGACATCAACGACATCGAGGCAGCCGAATCGGCAGCCGAAGGCTACTCCCGCATCGCCTTGGGCGTGGAATACAAAGGCTCGCGCTACCGTGGCTGGCAGCGCCAGGCTAGTGGCGTGCCAAGCGTCCAGCAAGCCTTGGAGCAAGCGCTGTCGACGGTGGCCAACGAGCCAATCTCAGTGATCTGTGCCGGGCGCACCGACGCCGGAGTGCATGGCTGTGGCCAGATCGTTCATTTCGATACCCGCGCGGTGCGCGATGAGCGCGCCTGGACCATGGGCACCAATTTCAATCTGCCCAACGACATCAGTGTCACCTGGGCGCGGCCGATGCCTGCGAATTTCCATGCCCGGTTCAAGGCCGTGGCACGGCGCTATCGTTATGTCATCTACAACGACCCGATCCGCCCCGCGCACCTGGCCGAGGAGGTCACCTGGAACCATCGGCCGCTGGATGTCGAGCGCATGGCCGAGGCGGCGCAGTTCCTGCTGGGGACCCATGACTTCAGCGCGTTCCGGGCCAGCCAGTGCCAGGCCAAGTCGCCGATCAAGCACATCTATCACCTGCGCGTCACCCGCCACGGCAAGATGATCGTGCTGGACGTTCGCGCCACGGCGTTCCTCCATCACATGGTGCGTAACATCGCCGGTGTGCTGATGACCATCGGTGCGGGCGAACGCCCCGTGACCTGGGCGCGCGAGGTGCTCGAAGGACGCAATCGTCGCGAGGGCGGGGTAACGGCCCACCCCTACGGCCTGTATCTGGTCCAGGTGGAATACCCCGAGGCCTTCGCCTTGCCGCAACGTTACATCGGCCCACACTTTCTCACCGGGTACGAAGCATTGGCAGACTGACGGGCGAAACGTCATTTGCTACCATCCGGCCTTTAACCGCCCACTCAAGGTCCGCCGTCCATGAGCAACGTTCGCAGCAAGATCTGCGGGATTACCCGCATCGAGGACGCCCTGGCGGCCGCCGAAGCCGGTGCCGATGCTATCGGCTTGGTCTTTTATGCCAAGAGCCCGCGTGCGGTGGATGTGCGCCAGGCGCGGGCGATCATCGCCGAGCTGCCACCGTTCGTGACTACGGTGGGCTTGTTCGTCAATGCATCGCGGTGCGAGCTCAACGAGATTCTCGAGGTGGTGCCGCTGGACCTGCTACAGTTCCACGGCGACGAAACCCCGGCCGATTGCGAGGGTTACCATCGGCCCTGGATCAAAGCGCTGCGGGTGCGCCCTGGCGATGACCTGAATGCTGCCTGCCAACACTATGCAGGGGCTCGAGGTATTCTCCTGGACACCTACGTGCCAGGCGTGCCGGGCGGTACTGGCGAGGCCTTCGACTGGTCGCTGGTACCTGCTTCGCTGAGCAAGCCGATCATCTTGGCCGGTGGCCTGTCCGCGGACAACGTCGGTCAGGCCATCGCTCAGGTGCGCCCCTACGCCGTGGATGTCAGCGGCGGGGTGGAGCAGGCCAAGGGCATCAAGGACGCGGCGAAGATCGAAGCCTTCATGCGTGCGGTGAAACAGGCGTGACGATGGATGTGACGGCTGCCCGCGCGGCATCGTCCATAGCTTTCGCAGCCCGGTGCTGCCAAGCCTGTCCCTTGGACAGGTGGGGCGGATCGCCGGCATGACAGATTGACGATGGCCCGACCGCCAGGTCGGCTCCGCTTCAATGCGGGCCCCGGACCGGGTCATCATCGTTTCATTGAAGAACATGAGCTCAAGGGCAGGGCATGGCCGGCCAGACCGGCCCCCGCCCACCGATACTGGAGAAAGAAAGCATGAGCAACTGGTTAGTCGACAAACTGATCCCTTCGATCATGCGTTCCGAGGTGAAGAAGAGCTCGGTGCCTGAGGGCCTGTGGCACAAGTGCCCGGCATGCGAGTCCGTGCTGTATCGTCCGGAGCTGGAAAAGACCCTGGATGTCTGCCCCAAGTGCAACCACCACATGCGCATCGGCGCACGTGCTCGTATCGACATCTTCCTCGATCCCGAGGGGCGTGCCGAGCTGGGGGCTGACCTCGAGCCTGTGGATCGCCTTAAATTCCGTGACGGCAAGAAGTACAAGGATCGCCTGACTGCAGCCCAGAAGCAGACTGGCGAGAAGGACGCGCTGATTTCCATGAGCGGCACCCTGATGGGCATGCCGATCGTGGTCAGCGCCTTCGAGTTCTCCTTCATGGGGGGCTCCATGGGCGCCATCGTGGGCGAGCGCTTCGTACGTGCCGCCAACTACGCCCTGGAAAACCGCTGCCCGATGGTCTGCTTCTCCGCCTCGGGCGGCGCGCGCATGCAAGAGGCCCTGATTTCGCTGATGCAGATGGCCAAGACCTCGGCTGTGCTGGCCCGCCTGCGGGAAGAAGGCATTCCGTTCATCTCGGTACTGACCGACCCGGTCTACGGCGGTGTTTCCGCAAGCCTGGCGATGCTCGGCGACGTTATCGTCGGTGAGCCGAAGGCGCTGATCGGCTTCGCCGGTCCTCGCGTGATCGAGCAGACCGTCCGCGAGAAGCTGCCGGAAGGCTTCCAGCGCAGCGAATTCCTGCTCGAGCACGGTGCCATCGATCTAATTATCTCCCGTGGCGAGCTGCGTCCGCGTCTTGCCCGCCTACTGGCCCAGATGACCGGCCAGGCGACTCCGGCGCAAGCCCTTGAGGCGGCTGCCGTCGCGTGATGAGCACTCGCACTCTGGGTGACTGGCTCGCCTACCTCGAGCAGTTGCACCCATCGGCCATCGACATGGGGCTGGAGCGTTCGCAGCAGGTGGCGGCGCGACTCGGGTTAGGCAAGCTGGCGCCCCGGGTGGTGACGGTCACCGGTACCAACGGCAAAGGCTCGACCTGCGCATTCGTGGCATCACTGCTCCGGGCGCAGGGGCTTAAAGTCGGCGTGTACAGCTCGCCTCACTTGTTGCGTTACAACGAGCGGGTGCGCATCGACGGAGCCGACGCCAGCGATGAACGCCTGTGCGAGGCGTTCGCTGCCGTGGAGGCGGCCCGTGGCGAGATTTCCCTGACCTACTTCGAGATGGGTACGCTGGCGGCGTTCTGGCTGTTCCAGCAGTCCGCGCTGGATGCCGTGGTGCTCGAGGTCGGCCTGGGTGGCCGTCTGGATGCGGTCAACCTGATCGACGCGGACCTGGCGTTGGTCACCAGCATCGGCGTGGATCACGCCGATTACCTGGGCAATACCCGCGAATCCGTTGCCTTTGAAAAGGCGGGGATCTTCCGTCAGGGCAAGCCGGCCCTGTGTGGCGATCTGAACCCGCCACAGCCTTTGCTGGACAAGGCGCGCGAACTTGCTTGCCCGTTCCTCCTCCGGGGGCGCGATTTCGATCTTGCAACCACCGACCAGCACTGGCAGTGGCGTGGCAGCCGGCTCGACGGCAGCAGCGTGGAGCTGCATGACCTGCCTTTGCTTGACCTGCCGATGGAGAATGCCGCCCTGGCGCTGCAGGCCTATTTGCTGATGGGCTTGCCTTTCGAGGCTGGGCAGCTATGCCAGGCGCTGCTCGATACCCAGGTTACCGGTCGTCTGGACCGCCGCACGGTGCAGTGGCAAGGCCAGCGTCTTGAGCTGTTGCTGGATGTGGGGCACAACCCCCATGCTGCCGAATATCTGGCTGCCCGTTTGGCCGCGCGCCCGATCAAGGGGCGTCGCCTGGCTGTGTTCGGCCTGCTCGCCGACAAGGATCTGGAGGGCGTGATCGCGCCGCTCAAGGGCGTTGTCGATGAATGGGCGGTGGCACCGCTGCAAACGCCACGCAGTCGTCCGGCCGCGGAGCTGGTGGCAGCCTTGACGAACGTCGGTGCAGCGGTGAAGTCTTATTCCAGCATCGATGCGGCCCTTGAGGGGCAATGCGCGCAGGCGACGGCGGACGATCAGATCCTGCTGTTCGGTTCGTTTTTCTGTGTTGGCCAAGCCCTGGAATGGCTAGAGCGGCAAGCTCCGGAGGAGTAGATGGCAGTGCTGGATAAAGGGATCAAGCAGCGCATGGTGGGTGCGTTGGTGCTGGTGGCGTTGGCGGTGATTTTCCTGCCGATGCTGTTCACCCGCGAAGACGAGATGCGTCAAGTGCGTGTCGAGGCGCCTGAGGCGCCTGCCATGCCGAGCTTGCCGCAGGTGCAGGTCGAGCCTGTGCAGGTACCGGAACCCCAGCCATTGCCCGACGTGTCGGAGCCGGTGCCGGAGCAGCCACCTGTGGTGGTCAACGAATCCAGTGCGCCGATGACCACGCCGAGCCAGCCGATCACGCCATCCCCGACCCAGGCCGCCCAGGCGCCAGCTCCCAAGCCTGCACCGGCGCCCGCGCCGAAGGCCGAGACGCGTCCGGCCGCCACGCCTGCATCTGCAGCGACAGCCAGCACTACCAAGCCAGCCGCGCCCTCCAAGGTCGACGTCAATGGTCTGCCGGTGAGCTGGTCGATCCAGTTGGCCAGTCTTTCCAATCGCGCTGGCGCCGACAACCTGCAAAAAACCCTGCGCAGCCAGGGCTACAACGCCTATATCCGTGCTGCAGACGGCATGAATCGTGTCTATGTCGGGCCACTGATCGAGCGGGCCGAGGCTGAGCGCCTGCGGGATGTGATCAATCGCCAGCACAACCTCAAGGGCTTTGTGGTGCGCTTCCAGCCAGAGCGCAACTGATCCAGAATGCCTGCGCAGCCTGTCCCGGCTGCGCAGGCTTGCACCCGGACCTGCGTCGCCAGAGGCAAAGTCGCCCTACATGGGCTGACATTCCGCTTACCCCAAACCCGCCGCTCTGGTAAAATGCGCCGCCTCAAACGTCGGCAGGCAACACCGTGGCATTTACCTGGGTCGATTGGGCGATCATCGCGATCATCGCCATTTCCTCACTGATCAGTCTCAAGCGCGGCTTCGTCAAGGAAGCCTTGTCCCTGCTCATCTGGATCATTGCCGGTGCGGTCGCCTGGATGTTCGGCGGCTCCCTTTCGCAGTATCTTGAAAGCTATATCCAGACGCCATCGGCACGCATCATTGCCGGCTGTGCCATTCTTTTCGTCGCCACCTTGCTGGTGGGGGCCATGATCAACTTCCTTATCGGCGAGCTTATTCGCGTGACCGGGCTGTCCGGCACCGATCGTTTCCTCGGCATGGCCTTCGGAGCTGCGCGCGGGGCCTTGCTGGTGGTGGTGGCTATTGGGCTGTTGAGCCTGGGGCCGGTACAACAGGATCCGTGGTGGCAGGAATCGCGCCTGATACCACAATTTCTATTGGTCGCTGACTGGTCCAAGAACCTGATTCTGGGGTTCACCGGTCAATGGATGTCCAGTGGGATCAGCGCACCGGCTGATCTTCCGTTCAAGGAACAGTTGCTCGGGCCCACCAGGCCTTGAGCGCTTTTCAATCAAGTTTCATCAAAGTAGGGGTTGCGTCGCATGTGTGGCATCGTCGGTATCGTCGGTAAGTCGAACGTCAATCAGGCGCTGTATGACGCGCTAACCGTGCTCCAGCACCGCGGCCAGGACGCTGCCGGTATCGTGACCAGCCACGACGGCCGGTTGTTCCTGCGCAAGGATAACGGCCTGGTACGTGATGTCTTCCAGCAGCGCCACATGCAGCGCCTGGTCGGTCACATGGGCATTGGCCATGTCCGCTACCCGACCGCGGGCAGCTCCACCTCGGCCGAGGCTCAGCCGTTCTATGTCAACTCGCCCTATGGCATCACTCTGGCGCACAACGGCAACCTGACCAACGTCGAGCAACTGGCCAAGGAGATCTACGAATCGGATCTGCGCCACGTCAACACCAACTCCGACTCGGAAGTGCTGCTCAACGTGTTCGCTCATGAGCTGGCCGTGCGCGGCAAGCTGCAGCCGACCGAGGAAGACGTGTTCGCCGCAGTCTCCCACGTGCACAGCCGCTGTGTCGGTGGCTACGCTGTGGTGGCGATGGTTACCGGCTACGGCATCGTCGGCTTCCGTGACCCCAACGGTATCCGTCCGGTCGTGTTCGGTCAGCGTCATACCGACGAGGGCGTCGAGTACATGATTGCCTCCGAAAGCGTTGCCCTGGATGTGCTCGGTTTCACCCTGATCCGTGACCTGGCGCCGGGCGAAGCGGTGTACATCACCGAGGAAGGCCAGCTGTTCACCAAGCAGTGCGCCAACAACCCTAAACTTCAGCCGTGCATTTTCGAACATGTCTACCTGGCCCGCCCGGACTCGATCATGGACGGCGTCTCGGTGTACAAGGCGCGCCTGCGCATGGGTGAGAAGCTGGCCGAGAAGATCCAGCGTGAGCGCCCCGATCACGACATCGACGTGGTCATCCCGATCCCGGACACCAGCCGTACCGCTGCCTTGGAGCTGGCCAACCACCTGGGTGTGAAGTTCCGCGAAGGCTTCGTCAAGAACCGTTATATCGGCCGGACCTTCATCATGCCCGGCCAGGCCGCACGCAAGAAATCGGTGCGCCAGAAGCTCAATGCCATCGAGCTGGAATTCCGCGGCAAGAACGTGATGCTGGTGGACGACTCCATCGTGCGCGGCACCACCTGCAAGCAGATCATCCAGATGGCCCGCGAAGCCGGTGCCAAGAATGTCTACTTCTGCTCCGCGGCCCCCGCGGTGCGCTATCCCAACGTCTACGGCATCGACATGCCGAGCGCTCACGAACTGATCGCCCACAACCGTACCACCGAACAGGTGGCCGAGTTGATCGGCGCCGACTGGCTGGTCTACCAGGACCTGCCTGACCTGATCGAATCGGTCGGTGGCGGCAAGATCAAGATCGAGCACTTCGATTGCGCGGTGTTCAATGGTGAATACGTCACCGGCGACATCGACGAAGCCTACCTTGAGCGTATCGAGCAGCAGCGCAACGATTTGGCCAAGGCGAAGAATCAGGCTGTCAGCGCGATCATCGACCTCTACAACAACTGATTTGGGAGCGACGGCATGACCGATCAATGGGATGCCGGTCGACTGGACAGTGACCTCGAGGGTGTCGGTTTCGACACCCTGGCGGTGCGCGCCGGTCAGAACCGTACACCGGAAGCCGAGCACAGCGAAGCGCTGTTCCTGACCTCCAGTTATGTCTTCCGCACGGCCGCCGATGCGGCTGCGCGCTTTGCTGGCGAAACACCCGGCAACGTCTATTCGCGGTACACCAACCCGTCAGTACGCGCTTTCGAGGAACGTCTGGCGGCCATGGAAGGCGCCGAGCAGGCCGTGGGTACCTCCACCGGCATGGCGGCGATCCTGGCCGTCGTGATGTCCCTGTGCAGCGCCGGTGATCATGTGCTGGTGTCGCAGAGCGTGTTCGGCTCGACCATCAGCCTGTTCGAGAAGTATTTCAAGCGTTTCGGCGTGCAGGTGGACTACGTGCCGTTGGTCGACCTCAGCGGGTGGGAAAAGGCCATCAAGGCCAACACCAAGCTGCTGATTGTCGAGTCACCGTCTAACCCGCTGGCCGAACTGGTCGATATCGCCGCACTGGCCGAAATCGCCCACGCCCGTGGCGCGATGCTGGTGGTGGATAACTGCTTCAGTACCCCAGCATTGCAGCAGCCGCTCAAGCTCGGTGCCGATATCGTCTTCCACTCCGCGACCAAGTTCATCGACGGCCAGGGCCGTTGCATGGGTGGCGTGGTGGCTGGGCGCAGCGAGCAGATGAAAGAAGTGGTGGGCTTCCTGAGGACCGCCGGCCCGACGCTCAGCCCGTTCAACGCGTGGATCTTCACCAAAGGTCTGGAAACGCTAAAGCTGCGTATGCGCGCCCACTGCGAAAGTGCCCAAGCACTGGCCGAGTGGCTGGAGAAGCAGGAGGGCGTGGAAAAGGTTCACTACGCCGGCCTGCCGAGCCATCCGCAACACGAACTGGCCAAGCGCCAGATGAGTGGCTTCGGCGCGGTGGTCAGCTTCGAGGTCAAGGGGGGCAAAGAGGGCGCGTGGCGTTTCATCGATGCGACCCGCGTGATCTCCATCACCACCAACCTGGGTGACAGCAAAACTACCATCGCTCACCCTGCTACCACTTCCCATGGGCGTCTGACGCCGCAGGAGCGTGAAGCCGCAGGCATCCGCGACAGCCTGATCCGCGTCGCTGTCGGCCTGGAAGACGTGGCTGACCTGCAAGCCGATCTGGCCCGCGGTCTGGCGGCGCTGTGATCGACTGGAAGGGCGGTGAGCCGGGCCACAATGGTCGGGTCGCCTTGGTCACCGGTGCCGCTCGCGGCATCGGACTGGGCATCGCCGCTTGGCTGATCTGCGAAGGTTGGCAGGTGGTGCTCAGCGACCTAGACCGCGTGCGGGGTTCCAAAGTGGCCAAGGCCCTGGGCGACAATGCCTGGTTCGTGTCGATGGATGTCGCCGACGAGGCCCAGGTCAGCGCTGGCGTCTCTGAGGTGCTGGCGCAGTTCGGCCGTCTGGATGCCTTGGTCTGCAATGCGGCTATCGCCAATCCACACAATCAGACCCTCGAGAGCTTGTCCCTGTCCCAGTGGAACAGGGTACTGGCGGTCAACCTCAACGGGCCGATGCTGCTGGCCAAGCATTGTGCGCCCTACCTGCGCGCCCATGGCGGGGCCATTGTCAACCTGACATCCACCCGGGCCCGGCAGTCAGAGCCGGACACCGAGGCCTATGCGGCGAGCAAGGGTGGCCTGTTGGCGTTGACCCATGCACTGGCCATGAGCCTTGGGCCGGAGATTCGCGTCAATGCGGTCAGCCCTGGCTGGATCGACGCCCGGGATCCTTCCCAGCGCCGTGCCGAGCCGCTGGCCGAGGCTGATCATGCCCAGCATCCTGCGGGCAGGGTAGGGACGGTGGAGGATGTCGCGGCGTTGGTGGCCTGGCTGTTGTCACGCCAGGCAGGGTTCGTCACCGGCCAGGAGTTCGTGGTCGATGGCGGGATGAGCCGCAAAATGATCTACACCTGAGCTGCAGGCTTTTAGCCACAAGCTGCAAGAGGGGACCGTGAGGTCCCTTCGTCATTTGTGGGACAGGACTACTTGCTACAGCGGCAGGCGTTTCCTTGTCGCTTGCCACTCGCAGCTTGCAGCTTTTTCGGGCTTTTTGAAAAAAATCCAATGGGGCTATTGACTTAGCTTCGGTACCTGCGTAAATTTCGCGGCCTCAGCGAAGCAAACGCACCAAGCAACACTGCGAGGGTGATTAGCTCAGCCGGGAGAGCATCTGCCTTACAAGCAGAGGGTCGGCGGTTCGATCCCGTCATCACCCACCACTTCCTGAGATGTTCCTGACCCAGGAGACTTCGTAAGAAGCTTCCTAATTGAGAGGAACCGGACGCAAGTCCATATGCGCAGCGGTAGTTCAGTCGGTTAGAATACCG
>NZ_KV793306.1:337888-434313 GCF_001808425.1 Pseudomonas sp. HMSC08G10
GGTCGCGGGTTCGAGTCCCGTCCGCTGCGCCACTTTTTCTTCAGATGGGTGTCATCACCGGTCTGAGGTCTGAAGGCCGAGAGCACTTCAGGCCGATCCCAGTTTCAATCAGGCGCAAGCCTGAGCGATACGCAGCGGTAGTTCAGTCGGTTAGAATACCGGCCTGTCACGCCGGGGGTCGCGGGTTCGAGTCCCGTCCGCTGCGCCATCTTCGCTTCGAGGTCCCATGAACACCTTGAAGCAACAATCAAAGCGATCAGCGTGTCGCTTTTTTTGTGCCTGCCTTTCGAGCCGTGATCGAAAGGGGGATCCCAGTTTCAATCAGGCATAAGCCTGAGCGATACGCAGCGGTAGTTCAGTCGGTTAGAATACCGGCCTGTCACGCCGGGGGTCGCGGGTTCGAGTCCCGTCCGCTGCGCCATCTTCGCTTCGAGGCCCCATGAACACCTCGAAGCAACACGAAAGCGACCTTAGGGTCGCTTTTTTGCTTTCTGGGCCCGCCTCATTCAAGTGGGCCTGCTTGTCGGTTATATGAATTTTGCCCAGCCAAGCGTGCAACGCGGTTTCAGTGATGAGCCATGTGTTGCACAATAGGCGCAGTTTGTCCTACCCGGAATCCATGATGTCCAGAACCTCCGTCTTCGGTGCGCTCGGGCTAGCCCTTGTGCTGGCGGGCGTATCCGGTTGCTCCTCGAAGAAGCCCGCCATCTACGAGCACGAAAACTTCGACGACTCGGGCACGTTTTCGCGCAGCTTCCCGGTCAGCGAAGCTGGCTCGTGCGAGGCAGCCCGGCGCGCGCTGCTCAGTCAGGGTTACATCATCACCAGCAGCGGTGCCAACCAGATCGCGGGTAACAAGAGTTTCCAGCAGAACGCCGAGAATCACCTGCAGATCAGCTTCAACATCACCTGTGTCCCGGACAGCGGTGATGAGCAGCGCTCCACCATGTTCGCCAACGCCCTGCAGGATCGTTATGCGCTGAAGAAATCCAACACCTCTGCGAGCCTTGGCGTGGGCGTGCTGGGTTCGGTATCCATGCCTATCGGTTCGACTGACGATTCCATGGTCAAGGTGGCCAGCGAGACAGTCACTGCGCCGCAGTTCTACGAGCGCTATTTCGCCTTGGTCGAAAGTTACCTGCCAAAGCCTAAGAAAGTGAAAAAGGCCGAGCCCAAGGTCGAGACGCCCAAGTCCGAAAAGCCGGCTGCTGATCTGGGGCTGCCAGAGCAGACCTCTGCACAGCCTGTGGCCGCGCCGCTCGCGGTCAGCGCACCGGCTTCGACAGCTGAGCCCGTACCGCCCCCAGCCCCAGTTGCAGCCCCAGCACCCGCAGCCCTCGCGGCGCCTGCCAGCGAAGTACCGGCGGCACCCATGGTCGAAGATAGCCAGGGCTCGCAGCCTGTCACCCCGCCTGCCGAACCTGCGCCGATCCAGGTGCAGCAGGAGGCTCCTGTAACCGAGGCGGCGCCTGCGCCTTTGTAAAGGCGATCACCTAACTTCCCGAACGTCGGCTACGTTTACCTTTCATAAACCTGTCATGAAACCTTCATCCGTCCCGCTTAGCGTGACGGCATGACCCGAACAGATGAATGAGAAGAGGAAGCAAGCCAATGGATGACTATCAGGAAGAGTTGCTCGAATACCAGGCCTATGAGCTGGACCCTATGGAGCCGGCGGACGACGCCACCGAGCTCTAGCATTTCACACAGGCCTTAGCCCACCCGCCGCTGATTGCGGCGAAACTCCCCCGGCGTCAGGCTGGTCCAGCGCTTGAATGCGCGCTGGAAGGCCTCCGCCGACGCAAACCCCAAAAGATAAGCGATTTCACCAAAGGCCAGCTCCGTGTCGCGGATGTAGGTTTCGGCGAGGTCGCGGCGTGTGTCATTGAGCAGGTTGCGAAACCGCGTGCCTTCCTCGGCCAGCTTGCGACGCAGGGTCCAGGTAGGCAGTTGCAGGTGACGCGCCACGGCTTCAAGGTCCGGTTCCTGTCCACCATTGAGCAACGGGCCGAGCAGATGAGTGATGCGCTCACCCAGGCTGCGCACGCGGGTGCGTTGGGCCAATTCCGCTTCGCACAGCTGCAACAGGTGCTGCCAGGTGCTGGGGCAATGCTGGAGGTTGGGCAAATCCAGGGTTGCGCGGTCCAGGCGCAATTGGTTGCTGGATGCGCCAAACTGCACCGGGGTTGCGCTCAACGCCTGGTATTGGGCCGCATAGCTGGGCGCCTGGAATTCGATCTCCATGCGCTCGGCCTGCACCGAGTGGCCTGCCAAGTGCGAGAGTTGGGCCAGCCAGCCAGCCAGCAGCGAGTCGACCACGAAACGGTTGTAGGCATTGTAGGGGCTGATGGAGTAGAAGCGCAGCCAAGCGCCGTGGGCGTCCTCCTGAAAGCTCGACTGGCCCCGGTAATTGGCGGCATACAGCGGCTCGAAGTGCAGCAGGACACGCGCGGCCTCGCCCAGGGTCGGGGCCTGGGCTGCCGTGACGCCAGCCAGCCCTGCCTGGGCCAGACGACTCAAGCGGCCCATGTGCAGGCCTAGGGCTGGTTCGCCGCACAGCTCGATGGCGGCATGACCCAAATGCATGTAGCGGGGAATCGACAGGCGTGCGCCCGCTTCGGCCAGGCGAGGGTGGTCCAGTCCATAGCGGCGTAGGAGAGGAGCCGGGTCGTGGCCCAGTTGCTGGAGTGCTTCGCCCAGCGGTTGGACGAAGCCCACCGAGAGGTCGCCCAGGCGTACGCGAGGCCGAGTCATGGGACTACAACCAGAGGTTGAGCAGGCGGGCACCCTGGCTGGAGCTGCCGGCCAAATGCGTGCCTGCCTGGTTGGCAAAGCCCTGTCCGTCACTGCCTTGTTCCCAAAACTGGCCACGCAGGAATACGCTCAGGCTTGGGGTGATGCTGTTGGCGGTCAGGGTCAGTTGTTGCCAGGCCGTCTGTTCGCTGACTTCGCCACGTTGCAGTGGCAATTCGGCCGTCGCGTCCTGGTGGCGGTTGCCGCGCCAGGGTGTATTCCAGGTGTCCTTGCCGCTGAGGAAAACAGGATTGGCGATCAGATCCACCGACTGCTGCGCCAATTGCCGGTAGTTTTCCGGGTACCAGCTGTCGCTGCCCACCAGCACGCCGAGGCGGCCAGCCGGGGTCTGAATGACCTGCAAGGGAAACTTGCGTCCGTGATGGACGTAGCGGCGTACTTCGCTGTCCGGATACTGTTGGCGTTGGGGTTGGCCCAGTACCGAACCGTCACCGCCGAACACTAGGCTGCTGTTGAACAGAGGGCCGCTGCCGGGGCGCAGCACGCCGTTATCCAGGTAAGGCGCGGGCAGGACGATGGAGCCTGCCACCAGCGTCACGCCGAACTCCTTGGCCAGGCCACCGAACAGTTGCTGATAGTCGCTGGCCATCTGTTCGGCCTTCATTCGCAGGTGGGCGTCGGAGCGGCGATCGTCACCGGTGGCGGTGAGCATGGCCAAACCGTAGCGCAGTGGGTTGCTCACCTCCAGCCACTGCCAGGCTTCGTGGCGCTGGGTGACCTGGTACAGCTCGTTCTTTTCACCCCGGGCCCAGAGCCAAGTGCCGATGTGTTCCGGCAACACCACCACTGTACGCGGGCTGACCAGACCTTGGGCGCGAGCCTGTTCCAGATAGGCTGACAGCTTGCGGTGCAGACGTTGCAGGTTCTGGTAATCGCCCGGGTAGAGCACCGGTTCGATTCCCAGCAAGTTGCCGTGTTCGCCCGGTACGCCGTGGTTGAGCGCCAGTTCGATTCGCAAATCGGAAAGGTAATGGCCTTCCGGTCGCTGCATCGTCCAGAAGCCGTAGCCGCAGAGGGCGGCGATCATCACCAGCGCTAGAGCGCCTGCCAGGAATTTTCGCATGAAGCGCCAAGGCACCTTCACTGTATAGGGTGCCCTAGGGTAGACCTGCTGTGCAGGAGGATCAATAAGTTGTCAGTTTCGATCATTGAGCCTGTTCAAACGGCTGTTTAATGTCGATGTCTATAAACGACGGGGCCTGCGAGGCACCCGCGCTCCGTGATCCTGCCACCTGGGAGTTCATCCATGGCCGCCACCCTTTATCCGCACCTGCTGGCCCCGCTCGACTTAGGTTTTACCACCTTGCGCAATCGGACCTTGATGGGTTCGATGCACACAGGCCTTGAGGAGCGCCCAGGTGGTTTCGAACGCATGGCCGCCTATTTCGCCGAGCGGGCTCGGGGGGGTGTCGGCCTGATGGTCACCGGTGGCATCGCGCCGAACGACGAAGGTGGGGTGTATTCCGGCGCGGCCAAGCTCAGTACCGAGGAGGAGGCTGACAAGCACCGGATCGTCACCGAGGCTGTGCATGCCTCCGGTGGCAAGATCTGTCTGCAGATACTGCACGCCGGGCGTTACGCCTATAGCCCACGCCAAGTCGCGCCCAGCGCCATCCAGGCGCCGATCAACCCGTTCAAACCCAAGGAGCTGGACGAGCAGGGCATCGAGAAGCAGATCGCCGACTTCGTCAACTGCGCCACGCTGGCCAAGCGCGCGGGCTACGACGGCGTCGAAATCATGGGGTCGGAAGGCTACTTCATCAACCAGTTCCTCGCCGCCCATACCAACCAGCGTACCGACCGTTGGGGCGGCAGCTACGAGAACCGCATGCGCCTGGCCGTTGAAATCGTGCGCCGGGTGCGTGAGGCAGTCGGGACCGATTTCATCATCATCTTCCGCCTGTCGATGCTCGACCTGGTCGAAGGGGGCAGCACCTGGGACGAGATCGTGCAACTGGCCAAGGCCATCGAGCAGGCCGGGGCTACCTTGATCAACACCGGTATCGGCTGGCACGAGGCGCGCATTCCAACCATCGCCACCAAGGTGCCGCGCGCGGCTTTCACCAAAGTGACCGCCAAGCTGCGGGGCGCTGTGAGCATTCCGCTGATCACCACCAACCGTATCAACACGCCGGAAGTGGCCGAAGCCGTGCTGGCTGAAGGCGATGCCGACATGGTGTCAATGGCCCGGCCATTCCTGGCTGACCCGGAGTTCGTCAACAAGGCCGCCGCAGGCCACAGCGAAGAGATCAACACCTGCATCGGTTGCAACCAGGCCTGCCTGGACCACACCTTCGCCGGTAAACTCACCAGTTGCCTGGTCAACCCTCGTGCCTGTCACGAGACCGAACTCAACTACCTTCCGGTCACCCAGACCAAGCGCATCGCCGTGGTCGGCGCCGGCCCTGCGGGCCTGGCCGCGGCTACTGTGGCCGCCGAACGTGGTCACCAGGTGACGCTGTTCGACAGTGCCAGTGAGATCGGCGGGCAGTTCAACGTCGCCAAACGTGTCCCAGGCAAGGAAGAGTTCCATGAAACCCTGCGTTACTTCCGCAACAAGGTGGAGCGCACCGGTGTCGACCTGCGTCTGAATACTCGGGTCGGGGTCGATCAGCTGGTGGCGGGCGGTTTTGACGAGATCATTCTCGCCACCGGCATCAGCCCGCGCACGCCGGCGATTCCAGGCATCGAGCATGCCAAGGTGCTGAGCTACCTGGACGTGCTGCTCGAGCGCAAGCCGGTGGGCAAGCGTGTGGCGGTGATCGGTGCGGGCGGCATCGGTTTCGACGTATCCGAGTACCTGGTACATGAAGGGGTCGCTACCAGCCAGGATCGCGAGGCGTTCTGGAAAGAGTGGGGCATCGATACCCATCTCGAGGCCCGTGGTGGTGTGGCAGGCATCAAGGCCGAGCCGCATGCGCCAGCGCGGCAGGTGTACCTGTTGCAGCGTAAGAAAACCAAGGTCGGCGATGGCCTGGGCAAGACCACAGGCTGGATTCACCGCACGGGCCTGAAGAACAAGCGGGTACAGATGCTCAACAGTGTGGAATACCTAGCCATCGACAATGATGGCCTGCATGTGCGTATCGGCGAGGGCGAGCCGCAGGTGCTGGCAGTGGACAATGTCGTCATCTGCGCGGGCCAGGAGCCGCTGCGTGAGCTGTATGACGGGCTGGTCGCGGCGGGGCAGTCGGTGCACCTGATCGGTGGGGCGGACGTTGCGGCGGAGCTCGATGCCAAGCGGGCAATCAACCAGGGGTCGAGGTTGGCTGCTCAATTGTGATCGTCTCGAGGGCGCGGGGGCGCTGTGCGCCCCCCCCACGTCACTCTATCTGGACTTGGGAAGTTTCCTCAGAACGCTCGGAAACGTCGCCTATTGGGGGATTCAGCACAGCACATAGGCTCTTGGGCTACCCGGACTTATGAGAGCGCTGCATGTTTTCCTCAAAGATGCTCGAAGCACTTACATTCTTGCGTTGGTTCAAAGCGGGTGTGTTTCTTGGAATGTTGACCGGACCTCTTTGTAGCGAGGCGGCAGAGACCGTCATCAGCGCTCGCTACAACGGTAATGCTTCTGGAGAATTCGAGAGCACCACGCCCGAGGCTGCCTATTGCAAGAGGTTCCCTGGCCGGTGCGGTGAGTACAAGCTGTTCACGGCAAACTTGCCCATTACCTACGATAGACAGTCGGTACATGGTTCCCCGGACCCTCGCCGGCAGTTCTACTTAAAGGCGCCTGCGAGCCGTACCGTTCGGGTGACCCATGATAAGGGCATTGACGCCCATGAGCTGCAGTTCGAGATTACTCACCTCAGCCAGGGGCTGACGAACGACCCTAGGTTCCCGGGGGCGGCGAATCCGGTGTTCACGGCCTACGTCTACGGAGGGTGCAGTCATGTCGCGGCAACAGCCGTAGGTTCGATGAGTTATTACCTGCGGGCCGTTCGTTCTCCCGCAAATCCAACAGGTTGTTACTCAAGCGGTCAAGAGGGCAATGCGGGTGATGTTCATCAGAATCCCGTCGACACACTGGGCGTGGGCTATAGACTGGCCATGCCTTCGGCGTTGCGAATGAAACAGGGTATCTATCGGGGCAGCCTTGATTTCACTGTTGGCCCTGGAGGCGATTTTGACTTGGGCGAGGGGGTTACCAACCTCAATTCGCCAACCCTGCGGATCAACTTCGAACTCGATGTCCAGCACGCCTTCGCTCTGGACTTTCCCGCCGCGAGCGACCGTGCCGTGCTGGAGCCTCCTGGGGGCTGGTCGCGATGGCTCGGGGGTGGCACGCCGCCCTCTCGCCTGGAGCGCAGCCTGCGCTTGAACCTGTGGTCCACTGGCCCGTTCAAGGTCTACAAGATGTGTCAATACGATCAAGGGACGAGCTGTGGCATTCGCAACGGCGCGGGCCACCAGGTGCCGGTAGACGTGGCCTTGACGCTGCCCTCAAGCGTGCAACATGCCAATGCGCCTGTGCAGCGATTGACTATTCCGACCGGCCGCGCTAGCGCCTTGGCGTTTGAAATGGCGATGCCCGTGGCTGGCCAGTCGGGGCAGTTGCACTTCGATGTCGTCTCCCAGCATGTCAAATCCATGCTCGACTATCCCGGCAGCACGTATCTAGGCGATGTGACAGTGTTGTTCGATGCCACGCTTTGAGCGGGTGGCGCGGGTGGTGCAAAGGCGGAGCACGGGGTGCACAGCAGCACCCTGATCTCGATACACTCTCACGATGTCTAACGCCTTTGCCGACCTTCCCCAAGCACCTTTGCAGTCGTTGTCCTTGCCCTGGCTCGAGCACGCCGGTGTCCAACTCGCCGTGCTGCGTCTGGATCTGATCGACCCGCTGATCAGCGGCAACAAAGGCTTCAAGCTTCGCCATCACCTGCTCGACGCCCATGCCATGGGCGCCCCTGGGCTGATTAGTCTGGGCGGTAATCACTCCAATCACCTTCACGCCCTGGCGGCGGCGGGCAAGCGCTTTGGCTTCGCCACTGCGGGGCTGCTGCGTGGACATCCGCAGGACACACCCACGGTTCGTGACCTGCAGGCCTTTGGCATGGAGCTGCACTGGCTGGGTTACGCCGGCTACCGGGCGCGACACCAGGCCGGTTTCTGGGCGCCCTGGCAGGCGCGCTATCCCGGGTGGTACTGCATTCCCGAAGGCGGGGGCGGGCTGGCAGGGGCCGAGGGTTGTCGACTGATCGTCGAGCAGGCTCGGACGCAACTCCCGGCGCTCGGTTGGGAGGAATACCACGGCTGGTGGCTGGCAGTGGGGACCGGCACCACGCTGGCGGGCTTGGTGATGGCAGAGCAGGGGCTTCGTGAGGTGCACGGGGCCCTGGCGGTGCCCCCCGGGCATGGCGTCGAAGAAAACCTCTCGGCCTTGGTGCAGGGCGGTCATGAACTGCATGACGCGTGCCGTGGCGGATTCGCCCGGATCGACGATGAACTGCTGGCGTTCATCGACCAGAGCGAGCGCGAAAGTGGCCTGCCGTTGGAAGCGGTGTACACCGGCAAGGCCTTGCTGGCCCTGCGCGATCAGGTCGTGGCCGGGCGTTTTGCGCGCGGCACACGCCTGATCTTCCTGCACACCGGCGGGCTGCAGGGACGTCGCGGTTATTTGTAGGGCAGCATGCGCAGCAGCGTGTCGTCGCGGCGCACATAGTGGTGATAGAGGCCGGCCACGGCGTGCAGGCCGATCAACCAGTAGCCCCAGCTGCCGACTCGCTCATGCCAGCCTTTGACGAATTTGGCCAAGTCCTGATCGGGCGCGACCAGTGCAGGCAGGTCGAGGCCATAGAACGGGATCGGTTTGTCGGCGGCGCTGAGGATGATCCAACCGGCGATTGGCAGGCCGATCATCATCACGTACAGCAGCAGATGCACCAGGTGCGCCAGCCCCGTCTGCCAGGCCGGAGGTTTGGGCACGATCGGTGGGGTCGGGCGGCTCAGGCGCAGGGCCAGGCGCAGCCAGACCAGCACGAACACCGTCAGGCCGAGCATGAAGTGCAACTCTTTCATCAGGTCGCGCTCGGCGCTGCCTTTGGGAAACAGGCCGCGCAGCTCGATGGTGGCGTAGACCGCAGCCAGCAGCACCAGCATCAGCCAGTGCAGGGCGATGGACAGACGCGCGTAATGCGCCGTGGGCGTGGGTGAAGCCATGGTGGTTCCTCATCATCAGGTCGGAATTGCGCTCTTGGGTGGCGCGTGGGAGGTATTTTAATGGCAGGCTGGATTTTTTCTTTGCGCCAGGTCGATGAAATTTGATCTTGGTGTGGCCCCGATGTGAGGTCGGGGCGTTTTGATTATCAAGCCGAGAGTTGCGGCCAACTGTCGGCGACCAGGAACACTCGCTCGGCCTCTTGCCAGGTACCGTCCCCGGCCACCTCAAGCCTGACCAGCAATTGCGCGCGCGCCTGATCGTCCAGTTCGCCCAGCCAGGCCTCGAACTGCAGGGGCGACCAGCACGCCATGGCCTCCACCCGCGCCGGTGCCAGCCAGGCATGGCGGGGCAGGGGCTGCCAGCGTCCGGTTGGATTGGCCTGCTGGTAATCAGGCCAGTCGCTTCGACGCAACCAGCGCCCGCGCAGATGTTGTGCGTTGGCGCCGACCGGCGATTCGGCAAGCAATGGCCAAGGGTAGAACAGGTAGCCGCCGAGCCAGGCATGTGCCCGTGCCTCGTGCACCCCTAGCGATGCCAGGGCCTGGCGGCTCTGGGGCCAGGACGAGATTGTCAACTGATGGCGGGCCAGGTGGCCCAGTTTGCGGTCCAGGCGGTCATGGCAGCCCGGGCCCAGCCAGTGCGCCGGATCATGGCCGTCCCCGCCGGAGGGCCCCAGGTAGAGCTTGATGGCCAGTTCCAGATGGTGAACGCCTTCCCGGTCACGCAGGACGATATCCAGCTCTCCCAGCGTGTGTCCGCCTTCGCGGATCGGCAGGTTGGCTGCCAGCAGCTCGACGCCGGGCGCCTGGCCCAGGGCGAACTGCCACAGGCTTTCGTAGTACAGCCCAAGGCGGTGGCTGGTGAGGCGGGCGAGCCAGTCGAGCAGCGCCTGGTCGTCCTGGTCCAGCGCCAGTAGCCACTGTCGCAGGCGTTCGGGGTCGTCCGCCCAGGCACTGGCCGTCAACGGGTGACGTTGCGCGCAGGGCGGTTGGCTCAGCAGGGCAGGCGACAACATTGTCCACGCCAGGTCGCGTACGGCGGGGCGGCGCAACTGGCCAGGGAGGTCGTGAAGATCGGCGAAAGGCGTCATCCAGCGAGCATAGCCGGTTTGCCGCTGGCTGGTCGTTTCGCCCATAATCCCAAGGGCCACACTGGCCATCCGTCACCCGCCGCAGAGCCTTGCAGGAGCACCATGGAGCAATTTCGCAATATCGGTATCATCGGTCGCCTTGGCAGCTCCCAGGTGCTGGACACCATTCGCCGACTGAAAAAATTCCTGATCGAGCGCCACCTGCATGTGATCCTCGAGGACACCATTGCCGAGGTGCTGCCCGGCCATGGCCTGCAAACCTCCACACGCAAGCTGCTGGGCGAGGTCTGCGACCTGGTCATCGTGGTCGGTGGCGACGGCAGTCTGCTCGGCGCCGCCCGCGCCCTGGCTCGACACAACATCCCGGTGCTGGGGATCAACCGCGGCAACCTGGGCTTTCTCACCGACATCCGTCCCGACGAGCTGGAGACCAAGGTCGCCGAGGTGCTCGACGGCCATTACCTGGTGGAAAACCGCTTCCTGCTGCAGGCGGAGGTGCGTCGTCACAACGAGGCCATCGGCCAGGGCGATGCGCTCAATGACGTGGTACTGCACCCAGGCAAGTCGACGCGGATGATCGAGTTCGAGATCTACATCGATGGCCAGTTCGTCTGCAGCCAGAAGGCCGACGGCCTGATCATCGCCACCCCCACCGGCTCCACTGCCTACGCGCTCTCCGCGGGTGGGCCGATCATGCACCCAAAGCTCGACGCCATCGTCATCGTGCCGATGTACCCGCACACTTTGTCTGGACGGCCGATCGTGGTGGACGGCAACAGTGAACTCAAGATCGTCGTCTCCCAGGACCTGCAGATCTACCCGCAGGTCTCCTGCGACGGCCAGAACCACTTCACCTGCGCCCCAGGCGACACCATCACGGTAAGCAAGAAACCGCAGAAGCTGCGCCTGATCCATCCGCTGGACCATAACTACTACGAGGTGTGCCGCACCAAGCTCGGCTGGGGCAGCCGTCTGGGGAGTGGAGGCGACTGATGTTCGATCCGGCACGCAGTTTCGACATCATCGGCGATGTACACGGTTGTGCCCTGACCCTGGAGCGCCTGCTCGACGCGATGGGTTACAAGCGCCAGGGGGGCGTGTGGCGCCATCCTCGCCGCCAGGCGCTGTTCCTCGGCGATATCGTCGATCGCGGCCCGCGCATCCGCGAGGCCCTGCACATCGTCCATGACATGGTCGAAGCCGGGCAGGCCTTCTGCATCATGGGCAATCATGAGTACAACGCCCTGGCCTGGGTCACTCCGGCGCTGCCAGGCAGCGGCAAGACCTACGTGCGCGAGCACACCCCGCGCCACGCTCGGCTGATCGACGAAACCCTGACCCAGTTCGCCCAGCACCCAGGTGACTGGCACGATTTCCTGCAATGGTTCTATGAGCTGCCGTTGTTCGTCGACGCTGGGCGCTTCCGCCTGGTCCATGCCTGCTGGGACCCGGGGCTGATCGAGCCGCTGCGCCGGGAGTACCCGAACGGGTGCATCGATGAGCATTTCATCCAGGCCTCGGCGGTCTCCGGTAGCTTTGCATCTACCGTGTGCAACCGCCTGCTGCGCGGTACCGACATGCGCCTGCCGGACGGTCTGACGCTGACCGGTGGCGATGGTCTGACTCGTGCCTTCTTCCGCACCAAGTTCTGGGAAGAAGACCCTCAAACCTATGGAGACATTGTGTTCCAGCCCGACGCCCTGCCCGAGGACGTAGCCCGCACACCCCTGAGCCACAGCCAGAAAAACGCCCTGCTGCGTTACGCCGAGGACGAGCCGTTACTGTTCGTCGGTCACTACTGGCGCAGCGGCCGCCCGGCCCCGATCCGCGGCAACCTGGCCTGCCTGGACTACAGCGCCGTGCTCTACGGAAAACTGGCGGCCTACCGCCTGGATGATGAAACCCGCATTGACCCCCACAAGTTCGTCTGGGTCGATGTCGAACGCCTGCAGGCCAGCCAATGAACGTGATCGCCGCAATGCGCCTGCCGCTGTCGGTCGACCTGGGCGGATTCGTCAAGATGTTGCGCCGGTTGCAGGTCCCGCACCGGGTGGTCGAGCAGGGACAGGAGCAGATCCTCTGGGTGCCGGCGTCGCTGGCCGAGGACGTGCGCGAGCTGTATCAGCGCTATCCGGAGGGCAACGACGAGATCCAGTTGCCCGAAGAAGTGCTCGCGGGCATGGCCCAGCGTCCCTCCCTGGCTGAGCAGGCCCGGGCCTGCAAGATCACTGCCGGGATGCTGCTGGTGTGCCTGGTCGTCGCCGTGCTGACCGGTCTGGGTGACAACCTGTCGACGGTCGGCTGGTTCACCTTCCTGGATTTCCGAGTGCAGGGCCAGTACCTGTACTTCACCTCGCTGGAGCAGGGCTTGGCCGAGGGGCAGTGGTGGCGACTGGTGTCGCCGATGCTGCTGCATTTCGGTGTGCTGCACCTGGCCATGAACGCCCTGTGGTACTGGGAGTTGGGGCGTCGCATCGAGTTGCGCCAGGGCCCTTGGGCGTTGCTGGGCCTGACCTTGCTGTTCAGCCTGGTGTCCAACCTGGCCCAGCATTACACCAGCGGCCCCAGCCTGTTCGGCGGCCTGTCCGGTGTGCTCTACGGTTTGCTCGGGCATGTCTGGCTGTACCAGTGGCTGGCGCCCAGCCCGTTGTTCAGCCTGCCCAAGGGCGTACTGGTGATGATGCTGGTGTGGCTGTTGATCTGCCTGACCGGCGTGGTCGGCCAGCTCGGCTTCGGCCAGATCGCCAATGCCGCCCACGTCGGTGGACTGCTCATCGGATGCCTGACCGGGCTCTTGGGCGGGGCCCTGGCACGGCGTAAACTGTCGGCTTGATTTAGGAGATGTTATGTCCACCTTTGCGCAAATGATCGAAAACATCACCCCCGAGATCTACGAGAGCCTGAAACTGGCCGTGGAAATCGGCAAATGGGCTGACGGCCGCAAGCTGACCCCGGAGCAGAAAGCGCTGTCGCTGCAGGCGGTGATCGCCTGGGAGATGAAGAACCTGCCCGAGGAGCAGCGCACCGGCTATATGGGCCCACAGGAGTGCGCGTCGAAATCGGCACCGGTCCCCAACATTCTGTTCAAGTCGGACTCGGTACATTGATCGAACTCGCTCGTGGCTCTCTGAGCAAAATGGCGGTGCGCCTGGAAGCACCGGTTGTCCAATACGCCTTTCGCCTCGGTGAGGAGCAGGTGCCGGTCAATCCACTGATCGGTAAGACCCTGCGCCTGGAGTACCTCGGCGCCATCCACTGCACCCACTGCGGCAAGCGCACCAAGACCAGCTTCAGCCAGGGTTACTGCTACCCGTGCATGACCAAGCTGGCCCAGTGCGATGTCTGCATCATGGCCCCGGAAAAATGCCATTACGACGCCGGCACCTGCCGTGAGCCGTCCTGGGGCGAGCAGTTCTGCATGACCGACCATGTGGTGTACCTGGCCAACTCCTCGGGTATCAAGGTCGGTATCACCCGCGCCACCCAACTGCCCACCCGCTGGCTCGACCAGGGTGCCAGCCAGGCCTTGCCGATCCTGCGCGTGGCCACCCGGCAACAGTCCGGCCTGGTCGAGGATCTGCTGCGCAGCCAGGTACCGGACCGCACCAACTGGCGAGCGCTGCTCAAGGGCGACGCCGACGTGCTCGATTTGCCAGCCATCCGCGAACAGATCTTCGATGCCTGCGCCGAGGGCCTGCAGGGCTTGCAGGCGCGCTTTGGCCTGCAGGCGATCCAGCCGCTGGCCGACGCCGAAGTGGTCGAAATGCGCTACCCGGTCGAGGCCTATCCGAAAAAGATCGTGAGCTTCAACCTGGACAAAGACCCGGTGGCCGAAGGCACGCTGCTGGGCATCAAGGGCCAGTACCTGATCTTCGACACCGGTGTGATCAACATTCGCAAGTACACGGCCTATCAATTGGCCGTGCACCAGTAAAAGGACCAGCACGATGCGTACCGAACAACCGCAAGTGATCTACCTCAAGGATTACCAGGCGCCTGAGTACCTGATCGACGAGACGCACCTGACGTTCGAGCTGTTCGAGGACCACAGCCTGGTCCATGCGCAGTTGGTCATGCGCCGCAACCCGGCCCGGGGCGCTGGTCTGCCGCCGCTGGTGCTCGACGGCCAGCAACTGGAGCTTCTGAGCGTGCAGCTGGATGACCAGACGCTGGCCACCGGCGACTATCAGGTCGATGACGAAAGCCTGACCGTGCAGCCTAAGGCCGAGCGGTTCACCCTCGACACCAGCGTGAAGATCCATCCAGAGAGCAATACCGCGCTCGAAGGCCTGTACAAGTCCGGCAAGATGTTCTGCACCCAGTGCGAGGCCGAGGGTTTTCGCAAGATCACCTACTACCTCGATCGCCCGGACGTGATGAGCAAATTCACCACCACAGTGATCGCCGAGCAGCATCGCTACCCGGTGTTGCTGTCCAACGGCAACCCGGTCGGCAGCGGACCGGCCGAGGACGGTCGTCACTGGGCAACGTGGGAAGACCCGTTCATGAAACCGGCCTACCTGTTCGCCCTGGTGGCCGGTGACCTGTGGTGCGTCGAGGACACCTTCACCCGTCAGTCCGGTCGTGACGTGACCCTGCGTATCTACGTGGAGCCGGAGAACATCGACAAGTGCGACCACGCCATGGTCAGCCTCAAGAAGTCCATGCGCTGGGACGAGGAGGTCTATGGCCGTGAATACGACCTGGACATCTTCATGATCGTCGCGGTCAACGACTTCAACATGGGCGCCATGGAAAACAAGGGCCTGAACATCTTCAACTCCAGCTGTGTGCTGGCGCGCGCCGAAACGGCTACCGACGCCGCCCACCAGCGTGTCGAAGGCGTGGTGGCCCATGAATACTTCCACAACTGGTCGGGCAACCGGGTGACCTGCCGCGACTGGTTCCAGCTGTCGCTCAAGGAAGGCTTCACCGTGTTCCGCGACGCCGAGTTCAGCGCCGACATGAACTCGCGCACGGTCAAGCGCATCGAGGACGTAGCCTACCTGCGCACGCACCAGTTCGCCGAGGATGCAGGTCCCATGGCCCACCCGGTTCGCCCGGACAGCTTCATCGAGATTTCCAACTTCTACACACTGACCGTGTATGAAAAGGGTGCCGAAGTGGTGCGCATGGTCCGTACCCTGCTGGGCAGCGAAGGCTTCCGCAAGGGCAGCGACCTGTACTTCGAGCGTCATGACGGCCAGGCCGTGACCTGCGATGACTTCATCAAGGCCATGGAAGACGCCAACGGTGTGGACCTGACCCAGTTCAAGCGTTGGTATAGCCAGGCAGGCACGCCGCGCCTGGAGGTCCGCGAAGCCTATGACGCCGCCGCGCAGACCTACAGCCTGACTTTCCGCCAGAGCTGCCCGCAGACCCCGGACAAAGCCCAGAAGCAACCGTTCGTGATCCCTGTGGAACTGGGCCTGTTGGATGCCCAGGGCAACGACCTGCCACTGCGACTGGCCGGCGAAGCTGTGCCGCAGGGCACCAGCCGCGTGCTGTCGGTGACCGAAGCCGAGCAGACCTTCACCTTCGAAGGCATCGCCGCCAAGCCACTGCCGTCGTTGCTGCGTGGTTTCAGCGCGCCGGTCAAGCTGAGCTTCCCCTACGATCGCGACCAGTTGATGTTCCTCATGCAGCACGACAGCGATGGCTTCAACCGCTGGGAAGCGGGTCAGCAGCTGTCGGTGCAGGTGTTGCAGGAGCTGATCGGCCAGTATCAGCGTGGCGAGACCCTCAAGCTCGATCAGCGGCTGATCACTGCCCTGGGCACGGTACTGGGCAATGCGTCGCTCGATGCAGCGATGGTCGCCGAGATGCTATCGCTGCCAGGTGAGGCGTACCTGACCGAGATCAGCCAGGTGGCCGACGTCGATGCCATCCATGCCGCCCGCGAATTCGCCCGCAAGCAGATCGCCGAGCAGCTGTTCGACGCCCTGTGGGCGCGCTACCAGGCCAACCGCGAAGTCTCCGGCAAGACCCCTTACGTCGCCGAGGCCGAGCACTTCGCGCGCCGCAGCCTGCAGAACATCGCCCTGTCGTACCTGATGCTCACCGGCAAGCCGCAGGTGTTGCAGGCGACATTGGAGCAGTTCGAGCACTGCGACAACATGACCGAGCGTCTCACCGCCCTGGCGGTGCTGGTCAATTCGCCGTTCGAGGCCGAGCGCGCCAAGGCCCTGGAAGCCTTCGCCGAGCACTTCAAGGACAACCCGTTGGTCATGGACCAGTGGTTCAGCGTGCAGGCCGCCAGCCCCCGGCCGGGTGGCCTGGCGCGGGTCAAGGCGCTGATGCAGCACCCGGCTTTCACCCTGAAGAACCCCAACAAGGTGCGTGCGCTGATCGGTGCCTTCGCCGGGCAGAACCTGGTGAACTTCCACGCCGCCGACGGTTCGGGCTACCGCTTCCTGGCGGACCTGGTGATCGAGCTCAACGCCCTCAACCCGCAGATCGCTTCGCGCCAGTTGGCGCCGCTGACCCGCTGGCGCAAGTACGACGATGCGCGCCAGGCTCTGATGCGTGGCGAGCTGGAGCGCATCCTGGCTTGTGGTGCGCTGTCCAGCGATGTGTATGAAGTGGTGAGCAAGAGTCTGGCCTGAACCGGACTGACAGGGGCTGCTGGGCAGCCCCATTGCAGGCTTCGTCAGCTCCTATCAACCTAGGTGGGAGCTGGCGAAGCCTGCGATGGGGCGCAGCAGCCCCTTTCTTTTGCTTAACAAAACATAACGTCCCACTCGTTGTTTTCCCGCCGATATCCCCGATAGGATGGCCCCAAAGCCATTGCAGTGCTCTGGAACAGGGTTTTCGCAGCACCTGCCAATAGGCTTACCCACTACAAGAACACAAAAGGGGAGCGGTCATGAGAGACCGGATTAGGGCGCGTGCCCGGCGTGGTGCCTGGCCACTGGCGGCCAGCATGTGGCTGGCGCTGGCCATGTCGACAGCAGCAGGTGGTGCCCAGGCCGCCGCTGCCGAGGAGTACTCGGTGGAGTCGGCCAGGGCCAGCCAGAGCCTGCTGATCGATGCCGCCAATCTCGGTAAACGGCTGGTGGTGGTCGGCGACCGTGGTCATATCCTGTTCTCCGACGACCAGGGCAAGACCTGGACCCAGGCCCGGGTGCCCACCCGGCAGTTGCTCACGGCAGTGTTCTTCCTCGACGACAAGCGCGGCTGGGCGGTCGGCCATGACGCCCAGGTGCTGACCACCAACGATGGCGGCGCCACCTGGAGCAAACAGTTCGAGGACCTCGCGCGCGAAGCACCATTGCTCGACGTGACCTTCCTCGATGCCCAGCATGGATTTGCCGTGGGTGCCTATGGCGCCCTGATCGAGACCACCGATGGCGGCCAGCACTGGCAGGACATCGCCGAGCGGCTGGACAACCCCGATCAGTTGCACCTCAACGCTATTGCCAGCATCAAGGATGCAGGCCTGTTTATCGTCGGCGAACAGGGCAGCATGTTCCGTTCCAGCGACAACGGCCAGAGCTGGTCGCGCGTCGAAGGCCCCTACGAGGGGTCGCTGTTCGGCGTGATCGCCACTGCTCACCCCCGCACGCTGCTGGCCTACGGCCTGCGCGGCAACCTGTTCCGTTCCACTGATTTCGGCGATACCTGGCAGCCGATCGCGCTCAAGGCTGCCCGTGGCTCGTTGGAGTTCGGCCTGGCGAGCGCCACCTTGCTCAAGGATGGCAGCCTGGTTCTGGTGGGCAATGGTGGCACGGTACTGCGCAGTCGCGATGACGGCCAGAGCTTCACGGTCTACAACCGCGCCGACCGTCTCGCCCTGTCGGGCGCCGCGGAGCTTGCCAATGGCGGACTGCTGTTGGTGGGCCAAGGGGGCGTGCACCTGGCCACCGCCGAAGGCGCAGAGGAGGGGCAGCAATGACCAGCCGGGAGAGTTTCGACATGCACCAGCACCATCATCAAGACAAGGCGACCTTGCTCGAGCGGCTGATCTTCAACAATCGGCCGGCTGTCATCGCCCAGTGCCTGCTGGTGAGCATCTTCCTGTTCTGGCAGGCCACGCAGATCCGCCCGTCTACCAGTTTCGAGAAGATGATCCCGCTGCAGCACCCGTTCATCGAACAGATGCTCGAGCACCGCAATGACCTGGCCAACCTCGGCAACACCGTGCGCATCTCGGTGGAAGCGGTCAATGGCGACATCTTCGACAAGGACTACATGGAGACCCTGCGCCAGATCCATGACGAGGTCTTCTACATTCCGGGCGTCGACCGGGCTGGGCTCAAGTCGCTGTGGAGTCCGAGCGTGCGCTGGACCGAGGTGACCGAAGACGGCTTCGCCGGCGGCGAGGTGATCCCCAACACTTACAACGGCTCGGCCGAAAGCCTCGACGAGCTGCGCGACAACGTGCTCAAGTCCGGCCAGGTCGGGCGTCTGGTGGCCAACAACTTCAAGTCCAGCATCGTCGACGTGCCGTTGATGGAGAGTTACCCGGACCCTCAAGACCAGAGCAAGCAGGTCAAGCTTGACTACCAGCAGTTTTCCCATCAGCTGGAAGAGAAGATTCGCGACAAATTCCAGGCCCAGAACCCCAACGTGAAGATCCACATCGTCGGTTTCGCCAAGAAAGTCGGTGACTTGAT
This sequence comes from Pseudomonas sp. HMSC08G10, assembly GCF_001808425.1. Taxonomy (NCBI): domain Bacteria; kingdom Pseudomonadati; phylum Pseudomonadota; class Gammaproteobacteria; order Pseudomonadales; family Pseudomonadaceae; genus Pseudomonas; species Pseudomonas sp. HMSC08G10. Next base: position 356,574 of record NZ_KV793306.1, read on the forward strand.
CGACGGTCTGGTGATGGTGGTGATGTTCTTCGGCGTGGCCCTGGCCATCACCTGGGCACTGTTGTACTGGTTCACCTGGTGCATCCGCAGCACCATCGCCGTGCTCATCACCACCTTGGTGGCCGTGGTCTGGCAGTTGGGGCTGATGCATGCGGTCGGCTTCGGGCTGGATCCCTACTCGATGCTGGTGCCGTTCTTGATCTTCGCCATCGGCATCTCCCACGGGGTGCAGAAAATCAACGGCATCGCCTTGCAGTCGAGCGGAGCCGACAACGCCCTGACCGCTGCCCGGCGCACGTTCCGGCAGTTGTTCCTGCCGGGCATGATCGCCATCCTGGCCGATGCCGTGGGCTTCATCACCTTGCTGGTGATCGACATCGGCGTGATCCGTGAGCTTGCCATCGGTGCGTCGATCGGCGTGGCGGTGATCGTCTTCACCAACCTGATTCTGTTACCGGTAGCGATTTCCTACGTAGGCATCAGCCAAAAGGCCATCGCCCGCAGTAAGAAGGACGCCACCCGTGAACACCCGTTCTGGCGTCTGCTGGCTAACTTCGCCAGCCCCAAGGTGGCCCCGGTGTCCATCGCCCTGGCCCTGGTGGCTTTTGCCGGCGGCCTGTGGTACAGCCAGAACCTCAAGATCGGCGACCTTGACCAGGGCGCGCCGGAGCTGCGTCCTGACTCGCGCTACAACCAGGACAACAACTTCATCATCAGCAATTACTCCACCAGCTCCGACGTGTTGGTGATCATGGTCAAGACCCCGGCCGAGAGCTGCTCGATCCATTCGACCATGGCACCGATCGACGAGCTGATGTGGACCATGGAGAACACCCCCGGCGTGCAGTCGGCGATCTCCTTGGTGACCGTGTCCAAGCAGGTGATCAAGGGCATGAACGAGGGCAGCCTGAAATGGGAGACCCTGTCGCGCAACCCGGACGTGCTCAACAACTCCATCGCCCGCGCCGATGGCCTGTACAACGCCGACTGCTCCCTGGCACCGGTGCTGGTGTTCCTCAACGACCACAAGGCCGAGACGCTGGAGCGGGTGACCGCGGCGGCCCAGGCCTTTGCCGACAGCCATAACAAAGAGGGCCTGCAGTTCCTCCTGGCGGCCGGCAACGCGGGCATCGAGGCGGCCACCAACGAAGTGATCAAGTCGGCCGAGCTGACCATCCTGGTGCTGGTGTACCTGTGCGTGGCAGTGATGTGCCTGATCACCTTCCGCTCGTTCGCTGCAACGCTGTGTATTGTCTTGCCACTGGTGCTCACCTCGGTGCTGGGCAACGCCCTGATGGCCTTCATGGGCATCGGCGTCAAGGTTGCCACCTTGCCGGTGGTGGCCCTGGGCGTGGGGATCGGCGTGGACTACGGCATCTACATCTACAGCCGTCTGGAGAGCTTCCTGCGGGCAGGGCTGCCGCTGCAGGAGGCCTACTACGAAACCTTGCGCTCCACCGGCAAGGCGGTGCTGTTCACCGGCTTGTGCCTGGCCATCGGGGTGTGCACCTGGATCTTCTCGGCGATCAAGTTCCAGGCGGACATGGGCCTGATGCTGACCTTCATGTTGCTGTGGAACATGTTCGGGGCGCTGTGGCTGCTGCCGGCGCTGGCGCGGTTCCTGATTCGTCCGCAGAAGCTGGCGGGCAAGGCGGGTGGGTCGATCTTCGCGCATTGATCCGAAGGGGGGCCGCTTTGCGGCCCTTCGCAGGCGTGACTCGCGGCCACAGCTCTCGCGTCGCCGAGGCTATAATGCCGGTCCACTTCTCTGCGGACCTTTCCATGACCACCCTTGCCACTGCCCTCGAATCCTGTGACATGCTGCTGATCGACGGGCTGCATGCCTTCGATTTCACCTTCGACGCCGATGGCCTGTCGGTCGAATGCATGGACGGTCGTCAACTGCGCCGTTGGCGCTTCACGCCAGAGCAAGTCGCCGCCGCAGTCGCCGAGGGCGATCAGTGGCTGCTCGACGATGCCGACGGTGAGCATCGGCTAGTCTGTATGGATGCCTTGCGCGCCTCGGAAGATGACGACGATGAAGATCTGGAAGAGCCTGCTGACCGCTAGTCTCATGGGCCTGACGTTCAACGCACACGCAGGCGTGCTGTTAGTCGGTAGCTATACCGATGGCACCAGCCAGGGGCTCTATCGCTATAGCTTCGATACCCGCAGCGGCCAGATCGACCCCACGCCGCTGCAGGTGGTCAAGAGCGTGAGCCCCTCGTGGCTGGTGCTCTCGGCTGACCAGCGCTTGCTGTTCGTGGTCAACGAAACGCCCCAGGGCCACGTGAGCAGTTTTTCGCTGGGCACCCAGGGTCAGATCAAACCGCTCAACCAGGTGGCCAGCCGTGGCGACGAGCCGACCCATGCCAGCCTCAGTCATGACCAGCGCTACCTGTTCATTGCCAACTACGCTGTCGCACCTGTGCCGGGGGGGAGCCTGGTGGTGATCCCGGTGGCACGGGACGGCACGCTCAAGGAGGCGGTCCAGCAGCTGCGCCATGCCCCGAGCAAGGTCAATCCCGAACGTCAGGCCGGTGCCCATGTGCACTCGGTGGTGCTTTCGCCCGACGGTCGCCACCTGTACGCCAGCGACCTGGGCGCCGACAAGGTATTCATCTACCGCTACGACGGTGCCAGCCCCCAGCATCCCTTGAGCCCGGCGATCCCCGCTTCGGTGGCCTTGCCTGCCGGCAGCGGCCCGCGTCATCTGTTGTTCGACGCCAAGGGCCGGTACGCCTACCTGACCTTGGAAATGAGCGGCGAGGTGGTGACGTTCGAGGCCCAGGACGGCAACCTGATCGAACGCCAGCGCCTGCCCCTGACCGAGCAGCAGGACGCTGCGGCCAAGGCGTCCGGAGGGCTGCACTTGTCGGCCGACGGCCGATTCCTCTATGTCAGCAACCGCGGCACTGCCAACGAGATCGTGGTGTATGCGGTGGGCAAGGATAACGGCCAGTTGAGCCTGTTGCAGCGCCGCTCGGTGGAGGGGGACCACCCCCGGGAGTTCGCCCTCGATCCGAGTGGCAACTTCCTGCTGGTGGCCAACCAGAAGAGCAACCAGATCGTGGTCATGCGCCGCGACCCACGCAGCGGCAAGCTCGGCGAGACCGTCCAGACCCTGTCCCAGGACGCGCCGTCGGACCTCAAGTTTCTCGAGTGACTATCAATCGGCTTGATAATCGCTACTGGCGCAATGAATTTCTGCGGGCCTCCCTGACGGCGTAAGTTTGACCCAAGGCCAACAACGGCCATCGTCAAACCATCGAAGTCGAGGACAGCCCGCATGAACTTCAATCTCTTCCCGGTCATTGCCGCTTCCGCCATTTCCGCCTCTGTCGTCCTGCCTGCCCATGCTCAGGTCGAAGTGCGCGGCAAATCGTCTGTCACCCAGAGCTATACCGAAAAGTACCTGCAGCAAAGCGCGCATTTCCATGCAGCCCTGGGCGGAAAACACGCACATTGATTCGTAGAAGGGGGTGGTAGTAGCACAACGCCATATGTTTAAATTTGACGCTGTATTTTTGACTCCGGAGGTGGAGCATGATGTGGCGTATCGCGGCGGTGGTGCTGTTGCTGTTCTCTTCGCCGATCCTGGCTATCTGAAAGATACAAACGTCGGTCTCGAGTTGCTGCGCCGGCCTCTTCGCGGGTTTTAACCCGCTCCCACAGGTCCTTCGGTGCTCTCAAGCACACCGCTGTACCTGTGGGGACGGGCTTATCGAGGCGTCGAGCCGCCGCGAATGGGCACCCTGCAGACACAGGGCCTCAGCGGGTCATGATGGCCTTGAACAGGTCTGATTCCAGCCAGCCCTGCAACCAAGTGCGCACACGTGGGTACGGTGCCCCGGCAAACCAGGCCGGTTCCACCCCCGCAAACTGACGCATCAAGGGGAGCAGGGCGGCATCGGCCAGGCTCGGGTGCTCTGCCAGCAGGTACGGACGGCCTTCGAGCAATCCTTCCAGCTCCGCCAGCCAGGGTTCGGCCTGCTGGCGATAGTGCTCGCGCGAATGTTCAGGGTGACGTTCGGCGTACTTGTACAGGTTCACCTGGGCTTTGAAGGTCTGGTCGTTGCGCGCAATCAGCTCCAGCGCCTGGGTCGCCGCCGCAGGGGCGGCCTGCAGACGCCAATCCTGCGGATCGTGCTGCTCCAGGGCCCAGCGCATGATGTCCAGGCTTTCTTCGAGCACCTGGTCACCGGTGTCGAGCACCGGCACCGTGCCCTTGGGCGACAGTGCCAGCAGTTCGGCGGGCTTGTTCTTCATCGCCACTTCGCAAATCTCCACCGCGCAACCGGCATAGCGCAGGGCCAGGCGTGCGCGCATGGCCCAGGGGCAGCGGCGGAACGAATAGAGCTTCACCCGCACACCTCCACATCGCTCAGGCCATTGCCCTGGCGGCGCACCTGGATCTGCACTGGGATGCGCTCATGCATCTCCTGTACGTGGGAAATCACCGCCACCTTGCGCCCCTGGGCCTGCAGGCCGTCGAGGGCATCCATCGCCAGTTGCAGGGACTCCGGGTCCAGGCTGCCGAAGCCCTCATCGATGAACAGCGATTCGATGCGCAGGGTGCTGGAGGCCATGGACGCCAAGCCCAAGGCGAGGGCCAGGGACACCAGGAAGGTTTCGCCGCCGGAGAGCGAATGCACCGACCGCAGCTCGTCGCCCATCTCGGTGTCCAGTACCAGCAGGCCCAGGGCGCTGCCGCCGCGCTTGAGGCGATAGCGCTTGGCCAGTTGGCGCAATTGGCTGTTGGCGTGATGCAGCAACAAGTCCAGGTTGTAGCCTTGGGCAATCTTGCGGAAGACATCGCCCGAGGCCGAGCCGATCAGGGTGTTCAGACGTGCCCAGCGCTGCCACTGGTGATAGGCCTGCTCGATTTCGCTGGCCAACGCCTGGTGCGCTTGCTGGCGACGCTGATCGTCGGCCTGACGGGCGCGCAGTTCTGCGCACTGCTGCTCCTGGCTGGCCAGGGCTTGCTCAAGGGTGGTCAGCGCTTCGTCCAGAGACTCGGGGTCCACTTCGCCGGTGGCTTGGGCGACGTGCTGCTGCAGGCGCTGTTCACGCTCCTGCAACAGCACGCGGCCTTGCTCGATGGCTTTTTCCGCTGTTTGCAGACGCTGGCGCAATTCGCCGAGCTGGGCATCGTCGATGGCCAGCAGGCGGTCGAGACCGGAGTCGTCCAGTTCGGGATGTTCGCTGCGCCATTGGGCGATCTGCCCCTGCAACTGCTGGCACTCCTGCTCCAGCGCCTGCTGGCGCTGGCGGCTGGCCTTGAGCTCGCCGGCCAGTTGCACACCTTGGGTGCGCAGCGCCTGCAAGCGCTCGGCGGTCTCGGTCTCGGCGAGGCGGGCGTGTTCCAGTTGCGCGTCCATGTGCTGTTGCCAGGCCTCGGCGCTGAGTTGTTCGCCGAGCAGTTCAGCCAGGGTGGCCAAGGCTTGCAGGCGCTGTTCATCCAGGGTGGCGAGCTTGTGTTGAAGCTGCTGCTGGGTGTTCAGGCGCAATTGCTGCTGGTCGCGCAGCTTGTCCAGCTGAACCTGGCGTGCCTGTTGTTCTTGCTGCTCGTCCTTGCGCTGGTCGAGCTGCTGGCGGCGCTGGGCGATCTGCTGGTCGAGGCCGAGGAAGGCGTTGGCCGGATCGTCGCGCAGGGCCTGGAGGATGTCTGCGGGCAGGACGTTGGTCAGATCGTTCAGACTTTGCTCAAGCTGTTGCTCATCGGCCCCCAGGGCCTGGTGTTGTTGCTCGAGATGACGCTGGGCCTGCTGCTGGGCTTCGCTGGCAGCCTGCAACTGCTGGTTCAGGCGGGCAGCGTCTTTTTGCAGGGCGAGCAGGGTGCCCTGGCGCTTCTCGTCGCGGGTGATCTCTTCATCCAGGCGGCGCAGCTGGCCGTCGAGCCAAGCACCGCGGGCTTTGTCGTCCTGCGGTGCGAGGGCGGGCCACAGGGCATGGGCCTGGAGCTGCTCGAGGATCGGTTGCAGTTGCTCGCCCAACTGTACCTGTTGCTGCTGGTAGTCCTTGAGCTGGGCGTTTACCACGCCCAGTTGGGTACGCAGCTCCACCAATTGGCTATTGAGGGTTTCAACTTGGGTGCGGGCGGCGTCTTCTTCGGTCTGGTCATGGCGGCCCAGGCTCTGCAACAGGGCTTCGGGCTGGTGGAAGGGATGCTCGGCGCTGCCGCAAACAGGGCAGGGCTCGCCGTCGCGCAGTTGCGCGCGCAGCTCCTCGACGCTGCTGGTCCGTGCCAGGCGCTGGCGTTCCAGCAACTGGCGGGTCAGGGCGAGGGCCTGTTCGGCGGTTTCCAGCTCGGCCTTGGCGGCGGTGCCTTGGCCGATGAGCTGTTGGCGCTGTTGCATGGCCTGCTGCTGGCGCTCGCGCAGGCTGGCCAGGGTATGACGCAGTTCCTGTTCGCGGCCATGCAAGCGTGACAAGTCTTCGACCTGGCGTTGCTGCTTGCGGTTGTCCTGAAGCATCGCGCCCAGCAGGTCGATCTGCTCGGCCAGCGCCTGGGGCTCGGCACCGGCTTCGCGGAACAACAGCTCGAAGCTGTCGCGTTGGGACTGCAACTGCGCATTGGCCTGGCTGACCTGGGCCTGCAGGCCCGGCAGCTCTTCGCGGCCCTTGGCCAGGCGGCCGCCCACCAGCATCACTTGCTTCAACTGCGGCAGATAGGCCTGCCAGGCATCGGTCAGCCCGGCCAGCTGTTCACTGTGCGCGAGCGCCGCGTCGATCTGCTCCAAGGTTTGCAGACTGCGTTGCTGGTTTTCCTCCAACTGCTGCAATTGCTGCTGGCCGTCGGCGACCTCCTGGGCCGCCTGCTCGGCAGCGGCGCGTTGGGCGGCCAGTTCTTCGCTCAGGCGCGCCAGGCTGTCCTGGGCAGCGAAGGCCTGGCGCAGGCGTGGGGCGTTTTCGCTGTGCTGGGCTTGGCGCTGGGCAAGCGCTTGGCGCGCGCCTTCAAGCGCCTGCTCGAGTTCGCCCATGCGGGCTTGCAGTTCGTCTTGCTGGCGGGCTTGGTCGGCGAGCTCCGCAGCCAGTGGGGTCAACTGTGCGGTCAGTACTTGCTGGCGATGGAACTGGTGGCGCTGCGGCGCGAGGCGTTCCAGGCGCTGCAGGTCCAGGCGCTGCTCGGCCAGTTGCTGCCACTGTTGCTCGGCCGCGTGCAGCGCCTGTTGGGCCTCGGTGTGCTGGGCCTGCAACTGGCGCTGCTCCTGAAGCCAGGTGCGTTGTTGCTGCAGTTGCCGCTGGCGCGCCTGGTCGGCCTTGAACTGTTGTTGGGCCTGCTCCAGTTGCTGGTCGAGTGCGGCGCGGGCTTCGGTGTCCATGGGCAGCAGGTGCTCGGCCTGCTTCTTCAGGTCGTTGTGCCGTTCGCCGGTTTCTTTGGCCTTGGTGAAGGCGCGTTGGCCCAGGCGGGTGTAGATGGCGGTGTTGGTGAGCTTTTCGAGCAGCTCGCTGCGTTCTTTGTCGTCGGCCTTGAGGAAGGCGCCGAATTCGCTTTGGGCCAACATCACCGCGCGGGTGAACTGCTCGAAGTTCAGGCCCAGGCGTGCTTCGACCAATTGCTTGTATTCGTTCTTGCCGCTGCCAAGCAGTTGCTCGCTGTCCAGGTCGTACAGGCTCTGGCGGCTGTGCTGCAGCTTGCCATTGGCTTTCTCGCGGGCGCGGTTGGCTTCCCAGCGGGCGCGGTAGCGGCGCCCGTCGATGCCGACGAAGTCCACCTCGGCATAGCCGCTGCCGGTACCTCTGCGCAGCAGGTTGCGTGGGTCGGAGGTCGGGATCTCGCCATCGGCGTCGGGCACCTTGGCCTCCCGGCCGATGTCGTCCAGGCGGGGGACTGCGCCGAACAGCGCCAGGCACAGGGCATCGAGCAGGGTGCTCTTGCCAGCGCCGGTGGGGCCGGTGATGGCGAACAGGCCGGCGCTGGCCAGGGGCTCGGCAGTGAAGTCGATGTCGATCGGGCCTGCCAAGGAGGCGAGGTTTTTCAGGCGAATGGCAAGGATCTTCATGGCTGAGCCTCCTCCAACTGGACGTCTTGCAGCAGCTGGGCGAAATCAGCCAGAGCCTGCTCATCGACCGGGTTGCCATAGGCCTGTTCCCAGGCACGACTGAACAGGTCTTGCGGGGTCAATTGCGACAGCTCGACGAAGGGGTGCTCGTCCTCGTCCTGCCTGTCGCGCCCAGCGTATTCGGCGCTGATGCGCACCAGACGCACGGCCTTGCCCTGCAGGGCACTCTCGATCTGCTGGCGCAGGTCTGGCTGCGGCTCGTCCAGGTGCACCCGCACTTCCAGCCAGCTCTGGCGGTTGGGATCGTCCAGAAGATCGACCACCGGCAGGTCGGCCAGCTGTTGCAGCAGCTCGCCCAAAGGTGCCGGACCGATGCGTTGCAGGGCCACGGCCCGTGGTATCGGACGAGGCTCGACGCTGACCAGTTCGGCGCCGTCGAGCTCGATTTCCAAGACCTGGTGCGGGTAGTTGATTTCAGCGAACGACAACGGAATCGGTGAGCCGCTGTAGCGGATGCGCTGCTCACGGTTGACCCGTTGCGGTTTGTGCAGGTGGCCCAGGGCGACATAGCTGATGGCTTTGTCGAACAGACGCGCCGGCAGGGCCTCGGCGTTGCCGATGATCAGGCTGCGCTCGGAATCTTCCGAAACTGCGCCTCCGGCCATGTGCGCATGGCTGATGGCGACCAGGGCCTGGTCTTTCTTGCGCTTGGCCTGGGCTGCGGCGATCAGTTGCTGGTGCACCTGGGTAATGCCTTGCAGGTAATCGTCGCCCAGCTGTGGGCCGGTGACTTCCGCCGGGCGCAGGAATGGCAGGGCCAAACACCAGGCGCAGACCTTGCCGCGGGCATTGGTCAGCGGAATCAGCAGGCGCTCGGCGTCCAGCTGGCCTTCATCGAGCCAATGCACACGGCCCAGCGCGTGAGTACGCAGGCGCCGCATCAAGGCAGCCGGCAGTTCGATCCGCGAGCCGGAATCGTGGTTGCCGGCGATCATCACGATGTCGAGCTTGGGCTGTTGCTCATGGGCCTGGACGATGAAGTCGTAGAGCCGCTCCTGGGCTTTGACCGGTGGGTTGACCGTGTCGAAGATGTCGCCGGCGATCAACAAGGCGTCGGGTTGGCGCAGGCGCAGTTGGCCGAGCAGCCAGTCGAGGAAGCAGGCATGTTCGAAGTCGCGTTCCTGGCCGTGCAGGCTTTGGCCCAGGTGCCAGTCGGAGGTGTGAAACAGACGCATTGAAATTTCCGCAAGCATGCAGGCGTGGAGTCGAGGACCACGCGCTGAAGGTTATTTGGGGTAAAGCGGCGGCAGGCTGCCTGTCTCGCCCGAAGGCGTCAGAACCTGCTCGGCCGGTGGGATGGTGCCGATGGCGCGCCACAGTTCGTCGCCTTGCCAGTACTGGCCGCTTTCGCTGTACAAGGCGCCATTGAGCCCATCCAAGGCATCGGACAAGGGTACGAAACGGGCGGCCATCTCGGCCAGGGTTTCCGGCTGCTGGCGTGCCCAGGCGTCAAGCGCCTGACGAGTGGCCTGGGGGTCGTTGGCCTGGCAGGCGCGCTTGAGATCGTCCAGCAGGCTGCGCGGGCTCGGACCGCTTTGGGTGGCCCGCAGCACCGCCGGCTGCGAGCGTGCGCGCCACCACAGGGCGAAGCCCAGCAGGGTGGTCAGCGCCAGCACCAGGGTCGCGAGCTGCCAGGGCCACACGCGAGCATTGCTGGCACTGCTGTCGCCGACCGGCGTGTCGGCGCTCAGGGCCGGGTTGTCTTCCACTTGCAGGGTGCGCGCCGGCAGGCTGCTGTGCTCCAAATGGTCTTCGCGGGTATTCCACCAAGTAATTTCCAGTGCAGGCAGGGCCAGGGCGCCGCTGTGGGTCGGGACCAGTGCCTCGCGCTCCTCGCGATTGGCGGTCATGCCCCGTTCGCTGATTTCATTGCGCAGTACAGGTTGGTCCGGATAACGGCGCAAACCGTGGATCTCGGTAGCTGGCAAAGGCGGTAGCTGGGTGCTGGACAGCCCCTCGGCGCGCAAGGTGATGCTGCGGGTCAGGGAGTCGCCGATCTGCGTCTGCTGGTTGCTTGGGTCCGGGCTCCAGTGTTCTTCCAGGGTCAGGCTTCGCGTCGGCAGCCAGGGTTGGTCGGCAGGCCAGGCGCCGGGGATCGGCCGCACCTTCAACTGCAGTGGCAACGAGCTCACCTGGACCTGGCGACCCACACGCGGGGTTCCGGCCGGCTGCCCGCCATTGTCGGCGGCGGTGGCGGTGAAGGTCAGTGCCGGGAGCTCCAGGGTGCCGCTTTGTTGCGGGTAGATCGCATAGCGGGTCTCGATCACGCCGTGGCGTACGCCGTTGATTTCCTTTTCATAGGTGCGCGATTCGCCCAGTGGCTCGACCTTGGCGTTGTCCAGTTGCAAAGGGCTCAGGCTGCTGTCGTCGTACAGCGACACCGAGTGATAGATGCGCAGGGTCAACACGGCCTGGGCCTGGACGTACACCTCTGGGCTGTCCAGGCTGGCCTCGACGAAGACCTGGGAGGCGCTTTCGGGACGGCTGGCATCGGCTTGCAGTACTTGCAGCTCGATGGCTTGGCTCTGCGACTGGCCCAGTTGCAGCTCGGGGATACGCAAGCTGCCACTGCGCTTGGGCAGCAGGGTGATGATCCAGCGGGTGCTCGCGCGGGTCTCTCCGTCAAGGGTGTGCAGGCTGTTGAGCTGGCGGGTGCCACGCACTTCGAAGTCGCCTTCCAGGGCGCGCAGGTCGGGCTTGCCGAACTGTGTGACGTCTTGGCTTTCCAGGGTCAGCTCGAAGGTTTCGCCGGCCTGCAGGCGAGTGCGGTCGACGCTGGCCTGCAGGGTCGGTTGGGCCTGGGCCTGGAGAAGCCACAGCAGGCTGAATAGAAAGACGCCGAGGCGACTCATCGTGAAGTGTCCTGATGCAATTGCTGTTCATACCAGAATTTGCGCCGCAGCAGCTGGGCCGGGTTGTCGGGGATTTCCCGCAACCATTGCTCCAGGGCCTGGCGCTGTTCGGCATCCAGGCTGGTGGAGACCGGCCGCTGCGGCGGCTGGGTGGTGCTGTCGTCATCGCCAGGTTGCGAGCTGCCTGGCCCTTGCGCATTGCTTGCGTTCTCGCCCTGGGCCTGGGAGGAGGCCTGCTCATCGCTGCCAGGTGTGCCTTGGGCTGGGCTGGACGCTGAGCTGCTGTTGCCCTCGGTCTCGTTGCCGGGGGTACCTTCGGACTCGCTGCCGGCCGGTTGTTCCTCGGCCTTGGCCTGGCGTTGCTGCAACAATTGCTGGACCAACGCCTGGTTGTCCAGGGCCGGCTGCAGGTCGGGTTGACGTTCCAGGGCCTGCTCGTAAGCATCCAGCGCGGCTTCCAGCTCACCGGCGCGGGCCAAGGCATTGCCTCGATTGTAGTGGGCTGCGGCGCTGCTGCCTTGGGCGAAGGCCTTGGCTGCTGCTTCATAGTCGCCCGCCTGGTACAGCGCCATGCCGCGCCACTGCGGGTCTTCGAAGTGCCGGGCAGCGTCGGCAGGGTGTTGTTGCTCGAGCAGGCGCTGGCCTTGCTGGTCCGGGCGCAGCCACAGGTCGTTGAATTCGAAGGCCTGGCTCGGTTGCGGCAAGGCCAGCAGTAGCGGCAGGCAGAACAGCCAACCGCGCCGACCGGCGCAGGCGGCCAGCACGAGCAAGGGCAGCAGCAGCCAGTAGCCTTGGTCCGCCCAGCTGTCCAGTTGCACGGTCTGGCCGTTGCTGCGCAGGGCGTGAGGGTTATCGAACAGCCCCAGGCCACGCAGGTCCAGGTCATCGATGCGGGCGTGGCGGTAACGTCCACCGGTGCCGTTGATGAAGGCTTTGAGACTGGCGCTGTCCAGGCGGGGCAGGAGAATGCCGCCCTGATCGTCCTTGAGGTATTCGCCGTTGGCCTGACGCACCGGTGCGCCCTCGCTGCTGCCGATTCCGAGCATCAGCAGGCTGGGGCCCTGGCGGCCCAGGGCCTTGAGTATGCCGCTGCGTTCGGCGTCGCTCAGCGCCGAGCCGATCAGCAACAGGCGCCCCTGGCCCAGGCCGCTCTGGGCGAGCAGGGCAAGGCCTTTCTGCACGGCCAGGTCGGCCCGTTGGCCGGGCTGCGGCATGATCGACGGATCGACCGCCTCCAGCAGGTTGCGGGTGGTACCCAGGTCATCGGACAGCGGCACCAGGGTATGCGCGCTGCCGGCATACACCACCAGGGCGGTCTGGCTGTCGCGACGATGCTCGAGCAGGTCGAAGATCTTGCGGCGGGCCTGCTCCAGGCGGTTGGGCGTGCTGTCTTCGGCGAGCATCTGTGGGGTCAGCTCGAGCAGGATCACCAGCGGGTCGGCGGGGCGCTGGCGGGTTTCTTCCAGGCGTTGCCAGCTTGGGCCGAGCAAGGCCAGGACCACCAACAGCCAGGCCAGGCCCAGGGCGATCCACGGCAACTTGCTGGTCTGGCCGTTGCCGCCGCCGAGCAGCACACCATGGAATTGCACGGGCAGGATCAGCTGCCAGCGCCCGGCGCGCTTGCGCCGGTGCCAGAGCTTGAACAGCAGCCAGCCGAGCAGAGGGATCACCAGCAGCCAGAGAGGGCGCAGCCATTGCGGCCAGAATTCGATCATCGCCGCCTCCTCAGACGCAGGCGCTTGAGGCGCTGACGCCATTCCGGGTGCGGCTGTAGAAAGCGCGGTCGGCGCAGCAGGCGTTGGAAGAGGTTGTCCGGCCATTGCACGGCGACCACCAGCAGCACACTCAAGAGCAATGCCAAGGCCAGCGGCCAGGCGTAGAGGGCTTTGGCGGTGCGTGCCTGGGTCGGTTGCTGGGCCACCGGTTCGAGCTGGTCGAGGGTATCGCCGATCGCGACCAGCTCGGCGCCGTCATGGGCGCGGAAGTAGGCCCCCTGGGTCAGTTCGGCGATCTCTTTGAGCGAGGCTTCGTCCAGGTCCAGGCTCGGGTTCAGGCCCAGCAACCCTGGCGTACCGCTGGCTTCGGGGTTGGCACCGATGCCGATGGTGTAGATGCGCACGCCTTCCTGGGCGGCCAGGCGGGCGGCGGTGAGCGGGTGGATCTGCCCACCGTTGTTGGCTCCGTCGGTGATCAGCACCAGCACCCGGCTCTGCGCCGGACGCTGGCGCAGGCGTTTGACCGCCAGGCCAATGGCGTCGCCGATGGCGGTGTTCTTGCCGGCGATGCCGATCTGCGCCTCGTCGAGAAAGGTGCGCACGGTGCGTCGGTCAAAAGTCAGCGGCGCCTGCAGGTAGGCTTCGCTGCCGAACAGGATCAAGCCGACCCGGTCGCCCTCGCGGTCCTGGAGAAAATCGCCGAGCAGCGCCTTGACCAGGTCCAGGCGGCTGATTTCGTCGTCCTTCCACTGCATGTCGGGAAAGTCCATCGAGCCGGACACATCCACCGCCACCAGCAGGTCGCGACCGCTGGCCGCCACCGGCACCGGATCGCCGAGCCATTGGGGACGGGCAGCGGCCAGCAGCAGGAGCAGCCAGATCGTCACGAAGGGCGCCTGCTGGCGCCAGGTCGGCAAATTCAGGCGGGCACGGCGCCCGGCCAGGCCTTCGAGTTCATCGAGAAAGCCCACCTTGAGCACCGGCTCGCCGCTGTCGGCAGCCGGCAGCACCAGGCGCGCGAGCCAAGGCAACGGTAACAGCAAGAAGACCCACGGCCAGGCCAGCTCAAACATGCTTGCGGATCCAGATTTCGACCGCCTGGGCGAGCCCGGCGATGGCCTTGTCGTCGAGCTTGCACTCGGGTTTGTAGGCGCCTTCGACCAGCACCATCCATCGAGTCAGGCCTGCGGCCGGGCAGCGGTTGTCTAGAAACGCCAGCCACTGACGGCCGTTGAGCGTGTGGCTGTTGGCGCCGGGGTAGTGGTTGCGGCACAGGCGTTTGAGCAGCGCGTTGATGTGCTGCAGCCAGGCGCCGGCAGGTGCGCCGTCGTAGGGGCGGGGCAGGCGAGCCAGTTCGGCCAGTGCTTCCAGGCGGATGGGGTCCAGCGGCTGCTCGGCGCGCACCACTCGGGGTTTGGCCGGACGCCAGTGGCGCAGTCGCCACAGCCCCCAGCCGAGCAGGGGCAGCAGGGCGAGCAGCCCCCACCAGCCCGGCGCGGGCGGCCACAGGCTCACGGCCGGCGGCGCGATCAAGGGTTGCAACTGGTCCAGCGGGTTCATTGACCGTTCCCCGGGCGCTGGGCGTTGAGGTACTCACGCAGTTGCTCGATCATCTCGCTCTGGGTGCTCAAGGGCATCAACAGTACCCGCAGCTTCTGCGCCAGCAGCTCCCAGCGCTCGATGCGCGCCTCGGCCTGCTGGCGGTAGGCCTGGCGCAGGTTGGCATCGAGGGTGTCGAGCTCCAATTGGGCACTGCGTTGGGCAAAACGCAGCAAGCCGGCGGCCGGCAGCGCGTGGTCGAGCGGGTCGGAGACGGGCATCAGCAACAGATCGCAGTGGCGCGAGAGCATGCTCAGGTGCTGCTCGACACCAGGGGTCAAGGCGCGTTCGTCACAGATGATGATGGCCAGGCTGCCTGGGCGCAGCACCTCGCGGGCGCGGCGCAAGGCAAGGCCCAGGCTGTCGGGCTGAGGCACGGCCTCGGTGTGCAGCGACTGGTTCACTTTGGCCAGTCGGTTGAGCAACTGCAGCAGGCTTTGTTTGCTGCGCCGGGGCTTGATCTCGTGGTGTTCGTTGTCGCCGAACACCAGTCCGCCGATGCGGTCGTTGTGGCCCAGCGCGGCCCAGCCGAACAGGGCCGCAGCCTGGGCCGCCAGGACTGACTTGAACATCAGTCCGGAGCCGAAGAACAGGCGTTGGCTCTGCTCGACCAGGATGAAGATCGGCCGTTCGCGCTCCTCGTGGAACAGCTTGGTATGCGGCTCCTGGGTGCGCGCGGTGACGCGCCAGTCGATGTTGCGCACGTCGTCGCCGGCCTGGTAGACCCGCACCTGGTCGAAGTCCACGCCGCGTCCGCGCAGCTTGGAGTGGTGCAGGCCCACCAGCGGGCTGCGCTGGCCGGGCCGGGAAAACAGCTGGATTTCGCGCACGCGGTGACGCATGTCGATCAACTCGGCAAGGCCGATGCGGATGCCGGGTTCGGTCAGGTGCGCGGTGGGCATGGGGTCAGGCGACAGCGACAACGTCGAGGATGCGCTGGACCACCCGGTCCTGGTCGATCCCCGCCGCTTCCGCCTCGAAGGACAAGATGATGCGGTGGCGCAGCACGTCGAACAGCACTGCCTGGATGTCCTCGGGGCTGACGAAATCACGCCCGGCCAGCCAGGCGTGGGCGCGGGCGCAGCGGTCCAGGGCGATCGAGCCGCGCGGGCTGGCGCCATAGGCGATCCAGTCGGCCAACTCGGCGTCGAACTTGGCCGGTGTGCGGGTGGCCATCACCAACTGCACCAGGTACTCCTCCACGGCGTCGGCCATGTACAGGCCGAGGATTTCCTTGCGCGCGGCGAAGATCGCCTGCTGGCTGACCCGCCGCTCCGGCTTGACCTCGCCGCCGAGCGCCTCGCCGCGGGCCTGCTGGAGGATGCGCCGTTCCACGGCGGCATCCGGGAAGCCGATCTTCACGTGCATCAGGAAGCGGTCGAGCTGGGCCTCGGGCAGGGGATAGGTACCTTCCTGTTCGATCGGGTTCTGGGTGGCCATGACCAGGAACAGCGGCGACAGCTCGTAGGTGCTGCGCCCGACGCTGACCTGGCGCTCGGCCATGGCTTCGAGCAACGCTGACTGCACCTTGGCCGGTGCGCGGTTGATTTCGTCGGCCAGCACCAGGTTATGGAAGATCGGCCCCTGCTGGAACACGAAGCTGCCGGTTTCCGGGCGATAGATTTCGGTGCCGGTGATGTCGGCCGGGAGCAGGTCGGGGGTGAACTGGATGCGGTGGAACTGCGCTTCGATACCTTCGGCCAGTTCCTTGATGGCCTTGGTCTTGGCCAGGCCCGGTGCGCCTTCGACCAGCATGTGGCCGTCGGCCAGCAGCACGATCAGCAGGCGTTCGACCAGCTTCTCCTGGCCAAGGATCTGGGAGGAAAGAAAGGTGCGCAGCGCGATCAGCGCCTCACGGTGTTCCATCGTCGACGGTTCCTGGAAATGGGCCTGGCGTGCTGGTACAGCGGCGTCCGGGCAGGGGGTGATACTTTAATCCATCCAGGCCCATGCCGACCAATGGCGGCGTGGATTTTTCTTGCAGGGCTGTCCGGTGAAGCCGAGGCAGTTCAACGGGGTGGCTCGGCCCGATCGTGGGTTGGCTGCGATCGGGCCGCCAGTGCGCGTCAGTTCTTCGCGCTGGAATGCTTGCGCCCTTGGTCGAACAGGGCAAAGACCACCACCAATACGCCAGAGATCGCCAAAATCAGTGCCACACCGTCAGTGGAATGGGTGGCCGATCCGGCCACCAGGGCCAGTCCGCCCAGTGGCGCCAGGCCGCCGGCCACGGCCGTGCCGATCTCGCGGCCGGTACCAAAGCCCGAAGAGCGCGTCTGGGCTGGGAACTGTCGACTGAGGAACGAGCCCTGAGGGGCGAACATCATGGGCGCGAGGATGCCGGTACCGATCGCGATGGCAATGTAGATCAGGGTCGGCTCGCCCGTGCTCAGCAATTGCAGGAAGGGGTAGGCGAACACTGCCGACAGCACACCGCCAAGCATCAGTACGGTCTTGCTGCTCCATTTGTCGCACAGCCAGCCGAACAACGGCACGGTGAAGATTGCCACCAGGCTGGCAATGGTCACCGACAGCGAAGTGACATGGGCCTCGACGCCCTTGAATTGGGTCAGGTAGGCCAGGGAAAAGGTCTTGAAGATATAACTCAGTGCGTTGTAGCCGATGGCTACGAAGAACACCACCGCCAGGCCCTTGAGGTCATGTTTGAACAGCAGCTTGAGCGGCGAGACCTGGGGTTTGTCCTTGGCCTGGTCGAGCTTCTTGAAATCCGGGGTCTCAGGGATGCTCTTGCGCACCCACAAGCCGATGCCGACCAGTGCGATGCTGGCGATGAACGGGATGCGCCAGCCGCCGGCGAGCAGGAATTCATTGCCGTTCATGGTCAGCAGATACACGGTCAGCGACGACAGCAGCAGACCCAGGTTCAGGCCCAGTGCCGGCCAGGCACCCTGGCTGCCGCGCTTGCCTTCGCTGGCGTGCTCGTAGGAGGTGACCGCCGCGCCGGACAATTCGGCGCCCGCGCCCAGGCCTTGGATGATGCGGATCACCACCAGGATGATCGGGGCCCAGATGCCAATGCTGGCGTAACTGGGAATCAGGCCGATCAGGGCCGTGCAAATGCCCATCATGCAGAAGGTGATCACCAGCACCTGTTTGCGCCCGAAGCGGTCGCCCAGGTAGCCGAACAGTACGCCGCCGAAGGGGCGGGCGATGAAGCCGATGGCGAAGGTGGAGAACGCCAGCAGCGAGGCCACGGCCGGGTTGCTGGCATCGAAGAAGATCTTCGAGAAGACGATCGCTGCCATGGTGGCGTACAGGTAGAAGTCATACCACTCCAGCATCGAGCCGAAGATGGTCGCTGCTGCCACCTTGCGCAGGCGTTTGCGCTGCTGGTCCGGGGTTTCGGTCGCGGCCAGGGCCGCCTCGTGTACCGACATCTGAGGTTTCCTTATTGTCTTTGTAGTGGGCTATGCAGGGGTTTCAGCGGGCCTTGAGGATCTTCGCGGCGATCATCTGGCCAATAGGGATGGCGGAGGTGGCTGCAGGCGAGGGTGCGTTGCAGACATGCACCATGCGTGGGGTCTCGGCGAACAGGAAGTCGTGCACCAGGGTGCCGTCGCGCATGACCGCCTGGGCGCGGATGCCGGCCTCATACGGCAGCAGGTCTTCTACCTCCAGTTGCGGACAGTACTTGCGGCACTGCTCCAGGTAGCCTCGCTTGAACAGCGAGTTCTTCATTTCAGTGGTGCCCGAGCCCAGGTTATTCCAGATCGTTTTCCAGAAGCCCGGGAAGCGCGCGTACTCGGCCACATCGCGCCAGTTCACCGAGAACTTGCGGTAATTCTCCCGGCCCAGGCCCAGCACCGCGTTGGGGCCGACGGTGACGCTGCCGTCGATCATGCGTGTCAGGTGCACGCCAAGGAACGGCAGGTCCGGGTCAGGGATCGGGTAGATCAGGTGGTTGACGATCTGGTTCTTGCTCGCCGGCAGGCGGTAATACTCACCGCGGAACGGGATGATCTGGTGGTCGATCTTCACTCCGGCCAGGCGCGCCAGGCGGTCGGACTGCAAGCCGGCGCAGGCGACCAGCTGGCGGGCGCGCCAGCTTTGGCTGTCGCTGCTCACCTCCACGTAGTCGCCCTGTTCCTGGATCGCCCGCACGGTGGTGGCCAGACGAACGTGACCGCCGGCCTTCTGGATGACCCGGGCCATGGCGTCGCACACCTGCTTGTAGTCGACGATGCCGGTGGCATCGAGAAACAGCGCGCCCTTGCCGACGATGTTCGGCTCGCGGCGCTTGAGTTCGGCGGCGTCCAGGCGCTCGACCTTCAGCCCGTTCTGCTGTGAGCGCTCGTACAGCGCGTGCATGCGCTGCATTTCCAGATCGTTCGAGGCCACCAGCAGTTTGCCGCAGACCTCGAAAGCGATGCCGTGCTCGGTGCAGAAGTCCTTGGTGGCCTGGGCGCCGCGTTTGCACAGGTCGGCCTTGAGACTACCTGGTGCGTAGTAGATGCCCGCATGGATCACGCCGCTGTTGTGGCCGGTCTGGTGAAGACCGAGGCTGGTTTCCTTCTCGAGGATCAGCAACGAGGCGCCGGGGCGCTGTTCGAGCAGGGCCATGGCGGTGGCGAGGCCGACGATGCCGCCGCCGATGATGCAGTAGTCGTAAGTCATGCAGGGGATACCTTGGTGTTCTTGTCGGTGAATCTGCTTATCAGGTTGTCTGACTAAGTCGGGCGAATGAAAGATCGCCAGGCCGTATGCGAAGGCTCCGAAATCAGTCGAGGTCGGGAAGGTCGATCTTCAGGCGCCTTGCCGATGCCCGCAGGTGGGCTTCAGCGCAGGCGGCAGCCGCCTGGCGGTCACCGTCGGCAATGGCTTGGTACAGCGCCTGGTGTTCACGGTTGGCATCGGCTGCACCGCCTTGGGGAAGGGCCGCGGAGTTCTCCCAGGCGTTGCGGCGCGCGGTGGCTAGCTGGCCACCCAGAAAATCATGGAAGGCCACGAAATAATCGTTCTTGCTGGCTTCGGCAATGGCCCGGTGGAAGGCCACGTCGGCGGCAGAGGCTGTAGCCAGGTCGCTGCGCCCGTCGAGCATCGTCTGCAGGGCCTGGGCCATGCGGGCGAGGTCCGCGTCGTCGCGGCGTCGGGCCGCAACGGCGGCAGCTTGGGTTTCGATCCACAGACGCATCTCGAACATCTGCACGAGATCTGGCTTGCGCCCGTTGCTCCCGGGGAAGCGGAAAACCGTGCCGCAGGGCGTTTGCGAGATATAGGAGCCGAGCCCGCGCCGGGCGATGAGCACGCCGTCCGCCTTCAGTTGCGCCACTGCCTCGCGCACCACCGAACGGCTGACATTGAGCTGTTCGGCCAGTTGCTGTTCGGTGGGCAGGCGCGATTCGGCGGCCAGGCGGCCGGAATCGATTTCTGCGCGGATGGCGCTGACGACCCGTTCGACCAAGGTGTCCGGGCGCTGAAGCTCTAGCATGGGTATGCCGCCTATTGATCAGGTTGTCAGACAATGCCTGGGGTGAGGATCGCCTGTCAACGATTTCAAGGGGTTATGAGAGCGGGCCCTGGGGAAAGCAAGCCTGCCGCTACCGCGTTCAGAGCTCGCTGACGTAGGTCCCGGTGCCGTCGAGAATGTTGCGCAAGGTCAGCTCGACCTCCTCGAGGTCCGTGCCCGGTGAGGTCAATAGGATCTCCAGCTGCTCCGAGCCCTTGAGCGCATCCCGGTCGCCGGCGGCCACTTCGATCAGCAGGCGGTCGGCGCTCAGCGTGACCTTCAGCCCGTCTAGCGTCGAGGGCTCGTCGTCCAGGGTCAGGTCCACGGTGTCTTCGTCGGGGTAACGGGTGAGCAGGAACATCTGCCCCTTGTCGCTGTGGCAGCACAAGGTCGCCATGTTGTCTTCCTCTTCGTCGCAGGGTGTGGCGAAGAGCAGGGCGGTTTTCAGTTGCATGGGCAGGCTCAGGTCAAAGAAATGAGCGGGAATTCTGACAGCCTTGGGCATGGACATAAACGTAAAGTTACCGCCCCTTGACCGAAATTGTCGCAGCGCTGCAAGCCGTGGTGACCGCTCAGTCGTTAAGCTGCCCAGTCGATGGACACCCGTAAAGCCACAGCCCTGAGGGGCAGTCGTCTTTGCAGGTGCCCATCCATGGAACGGATGGACGTGCAGATCGCGTCCAAACGCCTGGTTTTCACCGCCCTGTCGTCACGGTTTGACTATCGTTGACCGTGAACGGCGGACGCACGCGACGCTTCACCTAATAACAAAGCCCAAGCGGAGTACCACAGATGGCGTTCTTCACCGCAGCCAGCAAAGCCGACTTCCAGCATCAACTGCAAGCGGCCCTGGCGCAGCACATCAGCGAGCAGGCACTGCCACAAGTGGCGCTGTTCGCCGAACAGTTCTTCGGCATCATCTCTCTGGACGAACTCACCCAGCGCAGGCTTTCGGACCTGGCCGGTTGCACCCTCTCTGCCTGGCGCATCATCGAGCGCTTCGACCCCCAACACCCGCAGGTGCGGGTCTACAACCCCGATTACGAACGCCACGGCTGGCAATCGACCCACACCGTGGTCGAGGTGCTGCACCATGACCTGCCGTTCCTGGTCGACTCGGTGCGTACCGAACTCAACCGTCGCGGCTACAGTATCCACACCCTGCAGACCACCGTGCTCAGCGTGCGCCGCGGCGCCAAGGGCGAGCTGCTGGAGTTGCTGCCCAAGGGCACCCAGGGCGAGGGCGTGCGCCATGAATCGCTGATGTACCTGGAGATCGACCGCTGCTCCAGCGCTGCCGAGCTGACCACCCTGACGAAGGAAATCGAGCAGGTGCTGGCCGAGGTGCGGGTGGCTGTCGCCGACTTCGAGCCGATGAAGGCCAAAGTCCGCGACCTGGTGGAGCTGGTGGAGCAGACCGCATTCGGTCCGGCGCAACATGACAAGGCCGAGGTGAAGAGCTTCCTGTCGTGGCTGCTGGACAACCATTTCACTTTCCTCGGTTACGAAGAGTTCGTGGTCGAGTCCGACGCCGATGGCGGCCACCTGGTCTATGACGAAGGTTCGTTCCTCGGCCTGACCCGCCTGCTGCGCGCAGGGCTGGGCGCCGATGACCTGCGCATCGAGGACTACGCCGTCGCCTACCTGCGCGCGCCTGAGCTGCTGTCGTTCGCCAAGGCCTCGCAGCCGAGCCGTGTGCACCGCCCGGCGTATCCGGACTACGTGTCGATCCGTCAGATCGACGCCGACGGCAAGGTCGTCAAGGAGTGCCGCTTCATGGGTCTGTACACCTCGTCGGTGTACGGCGAGAGCGTGCGTACCATTCCGTACATCCGCGGCAAGGTCGCTGAAGTCGAGCGCCGCTCGCACTTCGACGCCAAGGCCCACCTGGGTAAGGAGCTGGCCCAGGTGCTCGAGGTGCTGCCTCGTGACGATCTGTTCCAGACGCCAGTGGACGAGCTGTTCACCACGGTCATGTCGATCGTGCAGATCCAGGAGCGCAACAAGATCCGCGTGTTCCTGCGCAAGGACCCGTACGGCCGCTTCTGCTACTGCCTGGCCTATGTGCCGCGTGAAATCTACTCCACCGAGGTGCGCCAGAAGATTCAGCAGGTGCTGATGGAGCGCCTGAAGGCCAGCGACTGCGAGTTCTGGACGTTCTTCTCCGAGTCGGTGCTGGCGCGTGTTCAGCTCATCCTGCGCGTCGATCCGAAGAACCGCATCGACCTGGACCCTCAGCAGCTGGAAAACGAAGTCATCCAGGCCTGCCGTTCCTGGCAGGACGACTACTCCGCCCTGGTGGTGGAGAATTTCGGCGAGGCCCAGGGCACCAACATACTGGCCGACTTCCCCAAAGGCTTCCCGGCTGGCTACCGCGAGCGCTTCGCTGCCCACTCGGCGGTCGTCGACATGCAGCATGTATTGGCGCTGTCCGAGAGCAAGCCACTGGCGATGAGCTTCTACCAGCCGCTGACCCGTCTGGGCGACCGCCTGCTGCACTGCAAGCTCTACCACGCCGACACCCCGCTGGCGCTGTCGGATGTGCTGCCGATCCTGGAAAACCTCGGCCTGCGCGTGCTCGGCGAGTTCCCGTACCGCCTGCGCCATGCCAGTGGTCGCGAATACTGGATCCACGACTTCGCCTTCACCTACAGCGAAGGCCTGGACCTGGACATCCAACAGCTCAACGACATCCTGCAGGATGCCTTCATCCACATCGTCAAGGGCGACGCCGAGAACGACGCCTTCAACCGCCTGGTACTGACCGCCGGCCTGCCATGGCGTGACGTGGCGCTGCTGCGCGCCTACGCACGCTACCTCAAGCAGATCCGCCTGGGCTTCGACCTGGGTTATATCGCCAGTACCCTGAACAACCACACCGACATCGCCCGCGAGCTGACCCGGCTGTTCAAGACCCGCTTCTACCTGGCACGCAAGCTCACCGTCGAGGACCTGGACGACAAGCAGCAGCGCCTGGAACAGGCCATTCTCACTGCGTTGGACGAGGTTCAGGTACTCAACGAAGACCGCATCCTGCGTCGCTACCTGGACCTGATCAAGGCCACCCTGCGCACCAACTTCTACCAGCCGGACGCCAACGGGCAGAACAAGTCGTACTTCAGCTTCAAGTTCAACCCCAAGCTGATCCCCGAGCTGCCCAAGCCGGTGCCGAAGTTCGAGATCTTCGTCTACTCGCCGCGGGTCGAGGGTGTGCACCTGCGCTTTGGCAACGTTGCCCGCGGTGGCCTGCGCTGGTCGGACCGTGAGGAAGACTTCCGTACCGAAGTGCTCGGCCTGGTCAAGGCCCAGCAGGTGAAGAACTCGGTGATCGTGCCGGTGGGAGCCAAAGGTGGTTTCCTGCCGCGCCGTCTGCCGCTGGGGGGTAGCCGCGACGAGATCCAGGCCGAGGGCATTGCCTGCTACCGGATCTTCATCTCGGGCTTGCTCGACATTACCGACAACCTCAAGGACGGCGGCGTGGTGCCTCCGGCCAACGTGGTGCGTCACGATGACGACGACCCCTACCTGGTAGTGGCCGCGGACAAAGGCACCGCGACCTTCTCCGACATCGCCAACGGCATTGCCAATGACTACGGCTTCTGGCTGGGCGACGCCTTCGCCTCCGGTGGCTCGGCTGGCTACGACCACAAAGGCATGGGCATCACCGCTCGTGGCGCCTGGGTCGGCGTTCAGCGCCACTTCCGCGAGCGCGGCATCAATGTGCAGGAAGACCCGATCACCGTGGTGGGCATCGGTGACATGGCCGGCGACGTGTTCGGCAACGGCCTGCTGATGTCCGACAAGCTCAAGTTGGTGGCGGCATTCAACCATCTGCACATCTTCATCGACCCGAATCCTGACCCAGCCACCAGCTTCGTCGAGCGCAAGCGCCTGTTCGAGCTGCCGCGATCGGCCTGGAGCGACTACGACACCAGCATCATGTCCGAAGGCGGCGGAATCTTCCCGCGTAGCGCCAAGAGCATCGCCATCAGCCCGCAGATGAAGGAACGCTTCGCCATCGAAGCCGACCGCCTGACGCCGACCGAACTGCTGCACGCACTGCTGCAGGCCCCTGTGGATCTGCTGTGGAACGGTGGTATCGGCACTTACGTCAAGGCCAGCAGCGAAAGCCATGCCGATGTCGGCGACAAGGCTAACGACGCATTGCGGGTCAACGGCAACGAACTGCGCTGCAAGGTGGTGGGCGAGGGCGGCAACCTGGGCATGACCCAGCTTGGCCGGGTCGAGTTCGGCCTCAACGGCGGCGCGACCAACACCGACTTCATCGACAACGCCGGTGGCGTGGACTGCTCCGACCACGAGGTCAACATCAAGATCCTGCTCAACGAAGTGGTGCAGGGTGGCGACATGACCGAGAAGCAGCGTAACCAACTGCTCGGCAGCATGACCGACGAAGTCGCCTCGCTAGTGCTGGGCAACAATTACAAGCAGACCCAGGCCCTGTCCCTGGCGGCCCGCCGTGCCTTGGAGCGGATCGCCGAGTACAAGCGCCTGATGGCTGATCTGGAGTCGCGTGGCAAACTGGACCGGGCTATCGAGTTCCTGCCGTCCGAGGAGCAACTGGCCGAGCGTCTGGCCGCAGGCCAGGGCCTGACCCGCGCCGAGCTGTCGGTGCTGATTTCCTACAGCAAGATCGACCTCAAGGAGCAACTGCTCAAGTCGTTGGTGCCCGATGACGACTACCTGACCCGCGACATGGAGAACGCGTTCCCGCCGTCGTTGGTCAGCAAGTTCGCTGACGCCATGCGCCGTCATCGCCTCAAGCGCGAAATCGTCAGCAACCAGATCGCCAACGACCTGGTCAACAACATGGGCATCACGTTCGTCCAGCGTCTGAAGGAATCCACCGGCATGAGCCCGGCCAACGTCGCCGGTGCCTATGTGATCGTTCGGGACATCTTCCACCTGCCGCACTGGTTCCGTCAGATCGAGGCGCTGGACTACCAAGTCCCGGCCGAGATCCAGCTGACCCTGATGGATGAGCTGATGCGCCTGGGGCGTCGCGCGACCCGTTGGTTCCTGCGCAGCCGCCGCAACGAGCAGGATGCCGGTCGCGATGTCGCGCACTTCGGGCCGAAGATCGCCCAATTGGGCCTGAAGCTCGATGAGCTGCTCGAAGGCCCGACCCGCGATCGCTGGCAGCAACGCTACCAGGGCTTCGTCGAAGCCGGGGTGCCGGAGTTGCTGGCGCGCATGGTTGCAGGCACCACCCACCTGTATACCCTGTTGCCGATCATCGAGGCCTCGGATGTCACCGGTCACGATCCGGCCCAGGTGGCCAAGGCGTTCTTCGCCGTGGGCAGCTCGCTGGACCTGACCTGGTATCTGCAGGAGATCAGCAACCTGCCGGTGGAGAACAACTGGCAGGCCCTGGCCCGCGAGGCGTTCCGCGACGACATCGACCTGCAACAGCGGGCGATCACCATCTCTGTGTTGCAGATGGCCGATGCGCCGGAAGACATGGACGCCCGTGTTGCACTGTGGTGTGAACAGCACCGGGTGATGACGGAGCGCTGGCGCGCCATGCTCGATGACCTGCGCAACGCCACGGGCACCGACTACGCAATGTATGCGGTGGCCAACCGTGAGCTGGTCGACTTGGCCATGAGCGGGCAGGCGGCGGTGATACCGTCCTGAGCGTAAGCTGAAAACAAAAAGCCCCGGCAGCGATGCCGGGGCTTTTTTCATTGGGGCTGTCGAAATTCGTGACGGCGGCGGGGCACGTCTGCGGGAACGGATTGGCCCGCGAAACAAACGGCGCGGATGTTACTTGAAACGCCGCTCTACACCCTTCTCGACCAGAATCTTCGCCGAGATTTCCTCAACCGAGAAATGCGTGGAGTTGATGTGCGGGATGTTCTCCCGGCGGAACAGGCTCTCCACCTCGCGCACCTCGAACTCGCACTGGGCGAAGCTCGAATAGCGGCTATTGGGCTTGCGCTCGTGGCGGATGGCGGTGAGGCGGTCGGGGTCGATGGTCAGGCCAAACAACTTGTGATGGTACTTTTTCAGTACCGCCGGCAATTGCAGACGTTCCATGTCGTCTTCGGTCAGTGGGTAGTTGGCTGCACGGATGCCGAATTGCATCGCCATGTACAAACACGTCGGCGTCTTGCCACATCGCGACACGCCCACGAGGATCAGGTCGGCTTTGTCGTAATAATGGGTGCGCGCGCCATCGTCGTTATCCAAGGCGAAGTTGACTGCCTCGATGCGCTCCATGTAGTTGGAGTTGCCGCCAATCGAGTGGGACTTGCCCACGGAATACGACGAATGGGCGGTCAATTCCTGCTCGAGCGGGGATAAAAACGTCGAAAAGATGTCGATCATGAAGCCGTTCGACGTTGCCAGGATTTCTCGGATGTCCTGGTTGACGATGGTGTCGAAAATGATCGGCCGCATGCCGTCCCGTTCGGCGGCAGCATTGATTTGCTGCACCATGCTCCGGGCTTTGTCCGGGGTGTCGATGTAGGGGCGGGTGAATTTATTGAAAGGAATGCTTTCGAATTGTGCCAGCAGGCTTTGGCCCAGTGTTTCTGCAGTGATACCGGTACCGTCGGAGATGAAGAACGCGGATCGTTTCATTTGCACCCTGGGCCTTAAGCTGCCGAAGTTTTCTGGAGTATGATAGGTTCGGTTTGCCGAACGTGACTGTTCGGCATTCTCACTTATTTTCCAGGTCCAGGCCACAAGCGTCCGGCCAAGTCAGTGTGACAGGCGGCCGCCCTTGAGCTTTTCCAATACAGTTAGTGGAGAGATCACCTTGGTTGAGTACGTAGTTTCCCTCGATAAGCTCGGCGTCCATGATGTAGAGCATGTGGGGGGCAAGAACGCATCCCTGGGCGAGATGATCAGTAACCTCGCAGGTGCCGGCGTATCGGTGCCGGGCGGCTTTGCCACTACGGCTCAGGCGTACCGCGATTTTCTCGAGCAGAGTGGCCTGAACGACCGTATCCACGCAGCCCTGGACGCGTTGGACGTCGATGATGTCAACGCCCTGGCCAAGACCGGCGCGCAGATCCGCCAATGGGTAATGGAAGCCGAGTTCCCGGCGCGTCTGGATGCCGAAATCCGCACCGCCTTCGCCGAAATGTCCCAAGGCAACGACAACATGGCCGTGGCCGTGCGCTCCTCGGCCACCGCTGAAGACCTGCCGGACGCCTCCTTCGCCGGGCAGCAGGAAACCTTCCTGAACATCCGTGGCGTGGACAACGTGATCCGCGCCGCCAAGGAGGTGTTCGCCTCCCTGTTCAACGACCGCGCCATCGCCTATCGCGTGCACCAGGGCTTCGACCACAAACTGGTCGCCCTGTCCGCCGGCGTGCAGCGCATGGTCCGTTCGGAAACCGGCACCGCCGGTGTGATGTTCACCCTCGACACCGAGTCGGGCTTCCGTGACGTGGTGTTCATCACCGGCGCCTACGGCCTGGGCGAAACCGTCGTACAGGGTGCGGTCAACCCTGACGAGTTCTACGTCCACAAGCAAACCCTGCAGGCCGGCCGCCCGGCCATCCTGCGCCGCAACCTGGGCAGCAAGGCCATCAAGATGATCTACGGCGACGAGGCCAAGGCCGGTCGTTCGGTCAAGACCGTCGATGTCGACCGTGCCGACCGCGCGCGTTTCTGCCTGACCGACGCCGAGGTCAGCGAGCTGGCCAAGCAGGCCATGATCATCGAGCAGCACTACCAGCGCCCGATGGACATCGAGTGGGCCAAGGACGGTGACGACGGCAAGCTGTACATCGTCCAGGCACGTCCCGAGACCGTGAAGAGCCGTTCCAGCGCCAATGTCATGGAGCGCTACCTGCTCAAGGAGAAGGGCACTGTCCTGGTGGAAGGTCGCGCCATCGGCCAGCGCATCGGCGCCGGCAAGGTTCGCGTGATCCACGACGTCTCCGAGATGGACAAGGTCCAGCCGGGCGACGTGCTGGTCTCGGACATGACCGACCCGGACTGGGAACCTGTGATGAAGCGCGCGAGCGCCATCGTCACCAACCGCGGCGGGCGCACCTGCCACGCGGCGATCATTGCGCGTGAGTTGGGCATCCCGGCGGTCGTCGGTTGTGGCAATGCCACCCAAGTGCTCAAGGATGGCCAGGGCGTGACCGTCTCCTGCGCCGAAGGCGACACCGGCTTCATCTTCGAAGGTGAGCTGGGCTTCGACGTCAAGCAGAACTCGGTCGATGCCATGCCTGAGCTGCCGTTCAAGATCATGATGAACGTCGGCAACCCGGACCGCGCCTTCGACTTCGCCCAACTGCCGAACGCAGGCGTGGGCCTGGCGCGCCTGGAGTTCATCATCAACCGCATGATCGGCGTGCACCCCAAGGCGCTGCTCAACTACGCAGGCCTGCCGGCCGACCTCAAGGAGAGCGTCGACAAGCGCGTGGCCGGTTACTCCGACCCGGTCGGCTTCTATGTCGAGAAGCTGGTCGAGGGTATCAGCACCCTGGCCGCGGCGTTCTATCCGAAGAAGGTCATCGTGCGCCTGTCGGACTTCAAGTCCAACGAATACGCCAACCTGATCGGCGGCAAGCTGTACGAGCCGGAGGAAGAGAACCCGATGCTGGGCTTCCGTGGCGCCTCGCGTTACATCAGCGAGTCGTTCCGTGACTGCTTCGAGCTCGAGTGTCGCGCCCTCAAGCGCGTGCGCGACGAAATGGGCCTGACCAACGTCGAGATCATGGTGCCGTTCGTGCGCACCCTGGGCGAGGCAAGCCAGGTGGTCGATCTGCTGGCCGAAAACGGCCTGGGCCGTGGCGTCAATGGTCTGCGCGTGATCATGATGTGCGAACTGCCCTCCAACGCCTTGCTGGCGGACGAGTTCCTCGAGTACTTCGACGGCTTCTCCATCGGTTCCAACGACCTGACCCAGCTGACCCTGGGCCTGGACCGTGACTCCGGCATCATTGCCCACCTGTTCGACGAGCGTAACCCGGCAGTGAAGAAGCTGCTGGCCAACGCCATCGCCGCGTGCAACAAGGCCGGCAAGTACATCGGCATCTGCGGCCAGGGCCCTTCGGACCACCCAGACCTGGCCAAGTGGCTGATGGAGCAGGGCATCGAGAGCGTATCGCTGAACCCAGACTCGGTGCTCGAGACCTGGTTCTTCCTGGCCGAGGATCAGGGCGCGGCATGATGCAATGAACGCGGGAGCGCTTCATGGCGCTCCTGCCTGGTTTCTTCCAGGGCGAGTTCCAGCGATGGATCCCGCCCTTTTTTGTGCAATCGACCTATGCAAAGCAGCAGTACCCTGTTTCCCGTGGCCTTGCTCAGCGCCGAGCGCCGGGGTGATCTGAGCGAGGATGTGTACCGGATCAAGGCCGGCAATAGCCCCGACCCCAGCGTCGAGTTGGCCGTTACACGCCTGGGGCTGGCCGACCAGGCCGCAGCCCAAGGCGTGCCGGTGATTCTCCTGCACGGCAGCTTCTCCAATCGCCGCTTCTGGTATTCGCCCAAGGGTGTCGGCCTAGGCGCCTTTCTGGCGCGCGCCGGGTTCGATGTGTGGATTCCGGAAATGCGCGGCCATGGACTTTCTCCCCGCAACCGCCACTGGCGTCACAACCGGGTGGCCGACTATGCCCGCTTCGACTTGCCGGTGATCGGCGCATTCATCCAGGAGCAGGCCGGGCAGGCGCCGCACTGGATCGGCCACTCCCTGGGCGGCACCATTCTCGCCGCAGCCCTGGGCGGCGCATATTTGGAAGCCGAGCAGGTAGCCAGCGCGGCGTTCTTCGGTACCCAGGTCAGTCGGGTCTATTGGCCGTTGAAGGTTCCGCCTGTGGCCTGGAGCGCGCGTTTGCTGCTCAAGCGCCTGGGTCAGCTGTCCGGGTCGCGGCTCAAACGTGGGCCGGAGGACGAGCCGATCGGTCTGGCCTTGGAGACCCTGGGCTGGCACGGCCTGTTCGGGCGTTTCGGCGACAAGCAGGACGACTGGTGGGCGGGGCTGGCGACCGTGAACGTGCCGGTGCTGGCAGTGGCCGGTGCGGCGGATTACCAGGACCCGGTCTGGGCCTGCCGCAAGTTGTTCGAGCAGTTGGGTGGCCAGCGCAAGCAGTTTTTACGGCTTGGCGCTGAAGAAGGCTTCGACGCATTCGGGCATGTGGACATGTTGGTTAGCAAGGCGGCCCAGGTGCAGGTATGGCCACTGGTGGAGCGCTGGCTGAGGGCCCCTGAATCACCGTTGCCGGGGGCTACGGTGGTTGTCGAGTCTGCCCCAGCGCTGTAGAGGCTGACTGAGTAGTCTCGGATGACTGCAAGGCCCTCCCCGGTGTAGCCTTGCTCAAATCCCGCTTTCGTTGTGACTGACAGGAGTTTGCCATGCAGCATTACGTAACGCCCGACTTGTGCGACGCCTACCCGGACCTGGTCCAGGTCCTGGAGCCCATGTTCAGCAACTTCGGTGGCCGCGATTCCTTTGGTGGCCAGATCGTCACGATCAAATGCTTCGAGGACAACTCGCTGGTCAAGGAGCAGGTCGAGCTCGATGGCAAGGGGAAGGTCCTGGTGGTGGACGGCGGTGGTTCGCTGCGCCGCGCGCTGCTGGGTGACATGCTGGCCGAAAAGGCGGCCAAGAACGGCTGGGAAGGCCTGGTGATCTATGGCTGTGTGCGTGACGTGGACGTGCTGGTGCAGACCGACGTCGGTGTCCAGGCCCTGGCCAGTCACCCGATGAAGACCGACAAGCGCGGTATTGGCGATCTCAACGTGGCCGTGACCTTCGCTGGGGTGACCTTCCGTCCGGGCGAATATGTGTATGCCGACAACAATGGCGTGATCGTCTCGCCAAGCCCGTTGAAAATGCCGGAGTGATGCGCCGCGCGCGCTGATGGAGCAGGAATGTTCGAGGAAGACAACGCGCAGTGGGGGCTGGTCCATGCCCTGGTGCTCGATGGTAAAGGCGGTGCGCGCTCGATTGCCCGGACAGCGCTGGATGCGCTCCAGTTGCAACCAGAGGAAAGCCTTTGGTTGCACTGGGATCGCAGCCATCCCCAGACGCGTACCTGGTTGCTCCAGGAGAGCGGCCTGAGCACCTTCGCCTGCGACTTGCTGCTGGAAGAGAACACGCGTCCGCGTCTGTTGCCCTTGGCCAACGAGCAGATGCTTTTGTTTTTGCGGGGCGTGAATCTCAATCCCGGCGCCGAGCCCGAAGACATGGTCTCGGTGCGGATCTTCGCCGAGGCCCGGCGAGTGATTTCGTTGCGCCTGCGACCACTGCGCGCCAGTGATGAAGTGCTTCAGCAATTGGACGAGGGCAGGGGGCCGAAGTCGGCCTCCGAGCTGTTGCTGCTGATGGGGGAGCTGCTTACCGAGAAGGTCCAGGCGTTGGTTAGCGACCTGTCGGAAGTGGTCGATCTCGAAGAAGAGAAGGTGGAAACCGATGAACGGTATTCGCCGGTGCAAGGCAGCCTGCAACAGATCCGCCGTCGTGCTGCTGGGCTACGGCGTTTTCTCGCCCCACAGCGGGAACTCTATGCGCAACTTTCGCGCAACAAGTGGAGCTGGTTCGGCGAAGGGGATGCCGACTACTGGAACGAGCTGAACAACAGCCTGATCCGCTATCTCGAAGAGCTCGAGCTGACCCGCGAGCGGGCCGCTCTGGTGCTGGAAAGCGAGGATCGACGGCGCAGTGAGCGGATGAACCGAACCATGTACCGCTTCGGCATCATCACCTGCATTTTCCTGCCGATGAGCTTCGTCACCGGCCTGCTGGGCATCAATGTCGGGGGCATTCCGGGCGCCGAGAGCCCGTATGGCTTCCTGTTCGCCTGCGCCGTGGTGCTGGGGTTGGCGGCGGGGCAATGGTGGCTGTTCCGACGGTTACGCTGGGTATGATGGGCTGTCCTGCCGGGGGATGCATGAGGCATTTTGAAACATCCGTCCCACATTCATGTGTGACCCGTAGTCCCGAGCCCTCGTCTTTGACAGACATTGCGCGAGGTGCCTATGCACGATCCGTTTGAAGAATCCTTGCGCGACCTGCTCAAGGCATCGCCGTCCGGCCAAGACCGAGACGATGCCGCATGCCTGGGTCGCGTCCTCAAGACCGCCAACCGCCAGGTCGGCGCGGGCGATCTGTTCAGCTTGCTGGGGCGCTGGAGCCAGGCGCTGATGATCGCTGTGAACAATGGCTCGGCGCATGTCGCGCCGGTGCGTCGCAACCCTGCCGCTGGCAGAAAAGCAGATAAGGCCGATTGAATATGGAACTCGATCTCTGGACCCAGAGCCTGGTCACCGCCATGACCGCCCTTTGGACCAAGGTGGCGAACTTCATCCCGAACCTGTTCGGCGCGCTGGTCGTGGTGTTGCTCGGCTTCGTGGTGGCCAAGCTGCTCGATACGTTGTTGTCCAAACTGCTGGCCAAGTTCGGCCTGGACCGCCTGATGAGCGGTACCGGTCTGACCAAGATGCTCAGTCGGGTGGGCATCCAGGTCCCTATTTCTACCTTGATCGGCAAGATCGTCTATTGGTTCGTGTTGCTGATTTTCCTGGTTTCGGCCGCCGAGTCCTTGGGCCTTGAGCGTGTCTCGGCCACCTTGGACATGCTCGCCCTCTACCTGCCCAAGGTATTTGGCGCAGCTCTAGTGTTGCTGGCTGGCGTGCTGTTGGCGCAGTTGGCCAATGGCTTGGTACGTGGCGCTGCCGAAGGCGTCGGTCTGGAATATGCCGCAGGCGTCGGGCGTATCGCCCAAGGTCTGGTGATTATCATCAGCATCTCGGTTGCGATCAGCCAGTTGGAGGTCAAGACCGATCTGCTCAACCATGTCATCGTCATCGGCCTGATTACCGTTGGTCTGGCCGTTGCGTTGGCGATGGGGCTGGGCAGCCGGGAAATTGCCGGGCAAATACTGGCCGGCATCTACGTGCGCGAACTCTATCAAGTGGGCCAGCAGGTGCGGATTGGAGAGGTTGAAGGGCATATCGAGGAGATCGGTACGGTCAAGACGACCCTGCTGACCGATGATGGCGAATTGGTGTCGCTTTCGAATCGAGAATTGCTCGAGCAGCGAGTCAATAGCCGCTAACCGCACAAAAGCTGTTAATGTATGCCGCCGCGAAAACGGCCCAAGGGGGCCGCGCGGCGACATTGACCTGACTGTCGGCCAGATCCGTTTTGAATAAAGTTCACTCGCCGCCCATGCGCTATGACCCCCGTGAGCTCACCGATGAGGAGTTGGTGGCGCGTTCGCATGAGGAGCTGTATCACGTAACGCGCGCCTATGAAGAACTCATGCGGCGCTATCAGCGGACCCTTTTCAACGTCTGCGCGCGTTATCTGGGGAACGACCGGGATGCCGACGATGTCTGCCAGGAAGTGATGCTCAAGGTGCTCTACGGTCTGAAGAACTTCGAGGGTAAGTCCAAGTTCAAGACCTGGCTCTACAGCATCACCTACAACGAATGCATTACCCAGTACCGCAAGGAGCGTCGCAAGCGACGGTTGATGGATGCCTTGAGTCTGGACCCTGTTGAAGAGGCGTCCGAAGAGAAGGCACCCAAGGCCGAAGAGAAGGGCGGACTGGACAGATGGCTGGTGCATGTGAACCCGATCGACCGGGAAATCCTAGTGCTTCGATTTGTCGCAGAGCTGGAATTTCAGGAGATCGCCGACATCATGCACATGGGCCTGAGCGCCACGAAAATGCGCTACAAGCGTGCGCTCGACAAGCTTAGAGAGAAATTTACGGGGCTGGCTGAAACTTAGCACCGCGTAAATATCTCTAACCAACCGGCAAGTTCTGCTAGACTTGCCGTCGAGTTGTCCCCCGGATGTTGGTGGGACTGCTTAACTATCACCAGATGGGGATTTAACGGATGAAATTGAAAAACACCTTGGGCTTGGCCATTGGTTCGCTTGTAGCCGCCACTTCGTTTGGCGCTCTGGCACAAGGTCAAGGCGCCGTCGAGACCGAACTCTTCTACAAGAAAGAGTTCTTCGACAGCCAGCGCGACTTCAAGAACGACGGCAACCTGTTCGGTGGCTCGATCGGTTACTTCCTGACCGACGACGTCGAACTGCGTCTGGGCTATGACGAAGTTCACAACGCTCGTGGCGAAGACGGTAAGAACATCAAGGGCTCCAACACTGCCCTGGACGCCGTTTACCACTTCAACAACCCGTACGATGCCATCCGTCCGTACGTTTCGGCTGGTTTCTCGCACCAGAGCCTGGGCCAGACCGGCCGTGGTGGTCGTAACCACTCCACCTTCGCCAACGTTGGCGCTGGCGCCAAGTGGTACATCACTGACATGTTCTACGCCCGTGCTGGCGTTGAAGCTCAGTACAACATCGACCAGGGCGACACCGAGTGGGCTCCTAGCGTCGGTATCGGCATGAACTTCGGCGGTAGCCCGAAGCAAGCTGAAGCTGCTCCGGCTCCTGTTGCTGAAGTCTGCTCCGACAGCGACAACGACGGCGTTTGCGACAACGTCGACAAGTGCCCTGACACCCCGGCCAACGTTACCGTTGACGCCGACGGCTGCCCGGCTGTTGCCGAAGTCGTACGTGTTGAGCTGGACGTCAAGTTCGACTTCGACAAGTCGGTCGTCAAGCCAAACAGCTACGGTGACATCAAGAACCTGGCTGACTTCATGAAGCAGTACCCACAGACCACCACCACCGTTGAAGGTCACACCGACTCCGTTGGTCCAGACGCTTACAACCAGAAGCTGTCCGAGCGTCGCGCCAATGCTGTCAAGCAGGTCCTGACCCAGCAGTACGGTGTTGAATCCAGCCGTATCGACTCGGTTGGCTACGGTGAGACCCGTCCGGTTGCTGATAACGCCACCGAAGAAGGCCGCGCCATCAACCGTCGCGTTGAAGCTCAGGTCGAAGCCCAAGCCAAGTAATTTGGTTTGATGCTTCATGAAAAACCCGGCCTCGGCCGGGTTTTTCTTTTTTCGGGGGCGCCCGGTGAGGGCCCCAGGAGAATTGCTGCACGCCTGTTTTCCAGGGATTCTCGTCCGCTTAGGGCGCGCGCCGTGGAACTGACAAGCAACCCATGTGCCTAGAGCCCTGTCGTCCGAGCCGCGCGGTGGCTATAATCGCCCCCTCACTCACCGCGAGTCTAGCCCGCCCATGTATACCCTGGCCCGCCAGCTGTTGTTCAAGCTTTCCCCGGAAACCTCCCACGACCTCTCCCTAGACCTGATCGGCGCCGGTGGCCGCCTCGGTCTCAATGGCCTGCTGTGCAAGCAGCCGGCGGCGCTGCCGGTGACAGTCATGGGCTTGAACTTTGCCAATCCGGTGGGCCTTGCCGCAGGTCTGGACAAGAACGGCGCCGCCATCGACGGCTTCGCCCAGCTCGGTTTCGGCTTTGTCGAAATCGGTACCGTGACGCCACGCCCGCAGCCTGGCAACCCCAAGCCGAGACTGTTCCGGCTGCCAGAGGCCACTGCGATCATCAATCGCATGGGCTTCAACAACCTGGGTGTCGATCATTTGCTGACGCGGGTACGTGCGTCGCGCTTCGACGGCGTGCTGGGCATCAATATCGGCAAGAATTTCGATACCCCGGTCGAGCGCGCGGTGGATGACTATCTGATCTGCCTGGAAAAGGTCTATACAGCCGCCAGCTACATCACCGTCAACGTCAGTTCGCCCAATACCCCAGGTCTGCGTACCCTGCAGTTCGGCGACTCGCTCAAGCAACTGCTCCAGGCGCTGGCCGTGCGCCGCGAACAACTGGCCAGTGAGCATGGCAAGCGTGTGCCGCTGGCGATCAAGATCGCCCCGGACATGACTGATGAAGAAACCGCCATGGTGGCCTCTGCGCTGCTCGAGACCGGCATGGACGCAGTGATCGCGACCAACACCACGCTGAGCCGTGAAGGCGTCCAGGGCCTGCCATATGGTGAAGAGGCGGGCGGTCTGTCCGGTGCGCCAGTTCTCGAGAAAAGCACTCACACCGTGAAGGTTCTGGCGGGCGAGCTGACCGGCAAGTTGCCGATCATTGCCGCCGGTGGAATCACCGAGGGGCGTCATGCAGCCGAGAAGATTGCAGCCGGCGCGAGCCTGGTGCAGATCTATTCGGGCTTTATCTACAAAGGGCCTGCGCTGATCCGTGAGGCAGTGGACGCGATTGCTGCCATGCCACGGCCGTAATAAAGGCAGACATAAAAAAGGGCCCCTTGAAGGGGCCCCTGGGCCTCAGCCCGCCGCCCGGATAGGGCGCGCATGGTGACTCGAATTCAGTGTCCTCGTCTCAGCCAACGGCGTGATTTTCGTTGAGTCTCTGGATGCCTGCGGTGCCGGTCATTCCATCCCAGTTATCGCCCCGGCCCTCCCGCCAGCCATTGATCCAGGCTTGACGAACGGATGGCAGATTGAAGGGGCAAAGTTCGCGGGATTTGCCGGTAACCCCGTATTGGTAGCCACGTGAATATGCTCTTTCCAACGGATCACGCTTAAGTCTTCTCATAGGGTGTTGCCCTCACTTGTTGACTGTAATGTCCCGTCGGCCTCTCCGAGGCCGGGCAGAATCGTTCTGCCGGTGTGCGCTCGCTGCCGGCGTGGCGAGCAGAAAGTGTTGCCTCGTTGCGAGACAACCTAAGGCCAGTTCTAACCAAAGCGGGTCACAGTGTGAATGATCGATTTGTCATAAGGACGTAACGTTTCATAGGGTCAAAGGATAAGTAAATAATTGCGACTCAACGTGATTTGTCCTTAAGCCCGCTATGATCAGGGTTTAATGCCCTTTGCAGTCATCTGGCCAGCGTCGTGGTCGGGTGTGCAGTAATAATTTGAAATGCGACGAAGGGTCACATGCGTGGCCGCGTTGCTGGAAATTTTCATACTGCCGGACGATCTAACCCACTTTCGCAGGGTGCGAAGGGGCTTGTCGTTCAGGTGGCCCGGCTTTCCCGGACTGCGGGCAAGGCCACCCGGACGCCTGCTGGAAGGGCGTGCGGGCAAACATCGGCGGGACGATGCGTCGGCCCGTCACTCAATCAGCCCAAGGCTCTGGATTGCTCATGTCGGACCGTTTCGAACTTTATCTCACTTGCCCCAAAGGTCTTGAAGGCCTGCTCGCCGAGGAGGCCCGTAGCCTGGGCCTGGACGATGTGCGGGAGCACACCTCTGCCATCCGTGGCTCGGCCGACATGGAAACCGCTTACCGCCTGTGCCTGTGGTCGCGTCTGGCCAACCGCGTGTTGTTGGTGCTCAAGCGCTTCGGCATGAAAAACGCCGATGAGCTCTACGACGGCGTGCATGGGGTCGAGTGGCAAGATCACTTGGCTGCTGACGGCACCTTGGCCGTGGAATTCAGTGGTCATGGCTCCGGAATCGACAACACCCATTTCGGTGCCCTTAAGGTCAAGGACGCGATCGTCGACAAGCTACGCAACCGCGAAGGACAGCGCCCGTCCGTGGACAAGATTGATCCTGACGTGCGTGTGCACCTGCGCCTTGATCGTGGCGAGGCGATCCTCTCCCTGGACTTGTCCGGACACAGCCTGCATCAACGCGGTTACCGTCTGCAGCAAGGTGCTGCGCCCTTGAAGGAGAACCTGGCGGCGGCGGTGCTGATCCGAGCCGGCTGGCCACGCATCGCCGCCGAAGGCGGCGCGTTGGCCGACCCGATGTGCGGTGTGGGCACGTTCCTGGTAGAAGCCGCGATGATCGCCGCGGATATCGCGCCCAACCTCAAGCGTGAGCGGTGGGGCTTCACGGCCTGGCTTGGCCATGTGCCGGCGTTGTGGCGCAAAGTTCACGAGCAAGCCCAGGCCCGCGCCCAGGCGGGTCTGGCCAAGCCTGCGCTGTGGATCCGCGGCTATGAGGCCGATCCGCGGCTAATCCAGCCGGGGCGTAACAACGTCGAGCGCGCAGGTCTGGGCGACTGGGTGAAGATCTATCAGGGCGAAGTCGGCAGTTTCGAACCGCGTCCGGACCAGAACCAGAAAGGCCTGGTCATCAGCAACCCACCCTACGGTGAGCGTCTGGGTGACGAAGCCAGCCTGCTGTACCTCTACCAGAACCTTGGGGAGCGTTTGCGTCAAGCCTGCCTGGGCTGGGAGGCGGCAGTGTTCACTGGCGCTCCCGAGCTGGGCAAGCGCATGGGTATTCGCAGCCACAAGCAGTACGCCTTCTGGAACGGCGCCTTGCCGTGCAAGCTGCTGCTATTCAAGGTTCAGCCCGACCAGTTCGTTACCGGCGAGCGTCGTCCGGCCGAGCCGGATGCAGGCGCTACGCAGCGTCCGGCAGCCGTGGCCAGTGAGCCGGCGCGCCTGTCCGAAGGCGCGCAGATGTTCGCCAATCGCCTGCTGAAGAACCTCAAGCAGTTGGGCAAGTGGGCCCGTCGCGAGCAGGTCGATTGCTACCGTTTGTATGACGCCGACATGCCCGAATATGCCCTGGCGGTGGACCTTTACCAAGACTGGGTGCACGTGCAGGAGTACGCCGCGCCACGCTCGGTCGATCCGGACAAGGCTCAAGCGCGTCTGCTCGATGCCTTGGCCGCCATCCCTCAGGCCCTGGGTATCGACCCACAGCGTGTGGTGCTCAAGCGCCGGGAGCGCCAGAGTGGGACGCGTCAGTACGAGCGCCAAGGTGCCGAAGGCCGCTTCCAGGAGGTGAACGAAGGGGGGGTAAAGCTGCTGGTGAACCTCACGGACTATCTGGACACCGGCTTGTTCCTCGACCATCGTCCGATTCGTCTGCGCATCCAGCGCGAGGCGTCCGGCAAGCGCTTCCTCAATCTGTTCTGCTATACCGCGACGGCCACGGTGCACGCCGCCAAGGGCGGGGCCCGCAGCACCACCAGTGTCGATTTGTCCAAGACCTATCTGGACTGGGCGCGTCGCAACCTGGCGCTCAACGGTTTTTCGGACCGCCATCGCCTGGAGCAGGGCGACGTGATGGCCTGGCTGGAAGGCAACCGGGACAGCTACGACCTGATCTTCATCGACCCGCCGACCTTCTCCAATTCCAAGCGCATGGAAGGGGTGTTCGATGTGCAGCGCGATCATGTGCAGTTGCTGGACTTGGCCATGGCACGCCTGGCGCCAGGCGGGGTGCTGTACTTCTCCAACAACTTCCGCAAATTCCAGCTCGATCCGAGTCTGGTCGAGCGATATGCCGTCGAGGAGATCAGTCATCAGACCCTGGATCCTGATTTCGCGCGCAACAATCGAATCCACCGGGCGTGGCGCATTCAGGCGCGATAAGCGGCGTGTATGAGGTTGCGTGGCTAGTGGCCAATAGCTATAACTGACGCGAAGGGCCCGACCATTCGCAGGACGCTGACGTGATGAGATTGCTTTATGTCGAAGTGTGGCGTTCGTGCGAAGGTGCTCGGCATGTTCCGCGAAGCGCTGCCCGCCTGGGGGGTGGCGTTGGTGGTCCTGGTCGCTGGCGGTCTGTTGACGGCGGCATTGGCCATTGCCACGCAGAGCTTCTACACGCAGCAATTGCGTCAGCGCTTCGAGCTGTTGGCTAACGAGCGGTACAGTCGCATCGCGGAACGTTTCGAGGACCAGGAGCAGCGCTTGGATGGCCTGCGACGGTTTTTCAGTTATTCCAACGAAATCACCCCGCAGGAGTTCGACGGTTACGCGCGGCCACTGTTGTACCGGACCCAAGCGTATTCCTGGGCGCCCCGGGTCGATGCTGGGCAACGCGCCGATTTCGAGCGACGTGCCAGTGCCTGGCTTGGGCAGGCGTATCAGATCCGTGATCAGGACGCACAAGGTATCTGGCATCCTGCGCCCACGCGTGACTATTACTATCCGGTGCTCTATACCCAGGCGGCGTCCCTGCAAGGGCAGCCCTACGGCCTGGACTTGCGTGGACAGCCCCTTCGCGAGGCCACCCTTGTTCGGGCTACGTCACCCGGCAGCATGGCGGTCTCTGCGCCGCTGGACATGATCAATGTCGAGCCTACCTATGCCCGTGGGGTGCTGGTCGTGGCGCCGGTGTTCGCTGATAGTGATCCCGGTGGGTTGCCTTCTGGCTATGTCATGGCGTTGCTGAGTATGCAGCGCTTGGTCGCCGAAGGGCTGCCGCCTGCCGCGGATGACAACCTGGTGGTGCGCATCATCGATGCCTCCGGAGCCAAAGGGCCGGAGGTGCTGTTCGATTCACGCAACACCGTCGCCCAGGTGCCATTGGCCAGCACCCACCTTTTGCATCTGGCCGATCACCACTATCAGCTCGATATCCGTCCCAGCCAGGCTTTTCTCCAAGCCAACCGCTCCTCCGCGGTGGTGGCGGTCAGTTTGCTGGGCGGTTTGCTCAGCGTCTTGCTCAGTGCCTTGCTCTACAGCCTGTTCAGCCAGCGACAGCGTGCCCTGGCGCTGGTCGATCAGCGCACTGCCGAATTGCGGGTCAGCGAGCAGTCCTTGCGCGAAACCCACAACCAACTGCGCAGCGTATTGGACGCCGCGACACAGGTCGCCATCATCGCCACCAGCCTCAAGGGCCTGGTCAGTACCTTCAATGCTGGTGCCGAGCGCATGCTGGGCTATTCGGCAAGCGAAGCCATTGGTCAGTTGCGGCTGGAGGATCTGGTCCCCCCTGAGGAACTCAGCCAGCGAGCCCACGCCCTGAGCGTGCGCTATGGACGCGAAATCGGCGGTGGCCAGGCGATGTTTGCCGAAACTGTGCAGGAAAAAGGGACCGAGGCAGGGGAGTGGACCTTGGTGCGCAAGGATGGCAGCCACCTGCTGGCCAACATGCTGGTCACCGCGGTACTGGACGAGCAGGGGTTGTGGGTTGGCTACCTGGCCATCTGCATCGACGTCACCGAACGGCGGCGCGTCCATGAAGCGCTGGCAGCCCGTGATCGGTTGTTGGAGAAGCTCAGCGCCGAAGTGCCCGGGGGGATCTACCAGTACCGCCTGGATGCCGACGGACACTCTTGTTTCCCCTATGCCAGCCAAGGCCTGCACGATATCTATGAAGTCGATCTGCAGACGCTGCGTGAGGATGCATCGGCGGTGTTCGAACGCATCCACCCCGATGACCTGGAGCGCGTCCGTCGCTCGGTCCGTTATTCGGCCTTGCACCTGACACCCTGGCGCGAAGAGTACCGCGTGATACTGCCTCAGGCGGGCCTGCGCTGGGTTCGCGGGGAAGCTACCCCCGAAATCGGTGAAGGAGGATGCACCTTGTGGCATGGCTACCAGACGGACATCTCCGACCTCAAGCGGGTGGAGGAAGAGCTTCGGGCGCTTTCGGTCACCGATGCCTTGACCGGCATCCATAACCGGCGACATTTCCAGGAACGATTGCAGAACGAGCTGGAGCGTGCACAGCGTGACGGATTGGACCTGGCGGTAATCATGCTGGATATCGATCATTTCAAGCGGATCAATGACCAGTACGGCCATGCGGTGGGCGATCATGTGTTGCGCAGCCTTTGCCAGCGGATCGGCAATCGCCTGCGGCGTACCGATGTGTTTTGCCGTTTGGGGGGCGAGGAGTTCATGGTGCTGTGCCCGGGGAGCAATGCCGAGCAGGCACGATCATTGGCATTGGAGCTGTGGCAGGGGGTTCGCAGTGTTCCGGTCGATGGAGTGGGTCGGGTGACGGCGAGCTTTGGAGTGGCGGGTTGGCGACCGGGGGAGGGAGCTGATGCGTTGCTGTTGCGGGCTGATGCCGGGGTGTATGCGGCCAAGCAGGCGGGTCGGGATCGGGTTGAGGCGGAGTTGCGCTGAGGGTGGGGTTGCCTGTAGGCGCGGCGGTTCGGCGCTCTGATTTACCCGCGAATTGGCCGGAACAAACAACACATTAATTAGCTTGTTTGCCTTTGGTGCGCTGTAGTTCAGTCGCCGCCGATCGTGACCTCAGGAGGCCGGATGTTGGAGCCGGCGGTTTTGCCTACTTTGCTTGCGAGCAAAGTAGGTCGCCGTAAAGGCGAAAAGCGCCGGTAGCGCCCCACCCAGAATGGATACTCACACTATCTGAAAGCCTAAGCCGATCAAGGCACCCCAGCCGCCGCAGTACTTCCCACCTTCGGCTGCCGGTAAAGATCCAGCAACACCTGATCCAACACCTGCGATGCCCCCCAAGGCTTGGGATCATTCAGAATCGCCGCCACCGCCCAGGTGTTTCCATTGCTATCCCGGCTGAACCCGGCAATCGCCCGAACGGTGTTCAGGGTGCCGGTCTTGATGTGCCCTTCGCCGGTCATGGCCGTGCGCTTGAGCCGCTTGCGCATGGTGCCATCCATGCCTACCAACGGCATGGAACTGATGAATTCGGCGGAGTAGGGGCTCTTCCAGGCTGCCTGCAGCAGCGCCGCCATCTCGCGAGTGCTGACCCGCTCTGCACGGGACAGGCCGGAGCCGTTTTCCATGATCAGGTGCGGCGCGGTGATGCCTTTTTTCGCTAGCCACTGACGTACCACACGCTGGGCTGCGCGGGCGTCGTCGCCGTCGGCATCCGTGCGGAACTGCGCACCCAGGCTCAGGAACAGCTGCTGGGCCATGGTGTTGTTGCTGTACTTGTTGATGTCGCGGATCACCTCGACCAGGTCCGGCGAGAATGCCCGTGCCAGCAGGCGTGCACCTTTGGGCACGTTCTCGATGCGATCGCGGCCCTGAATGCTACCACCCAGTTCGTTCCAGATCGCTCGCACCGCACCGGCGGCATAGGTCGGGTGATCGAGCAGCGACAGATAGGTCTGTGAATTGCAGCCTTCGCCAAGCTGGCCACTGACGACTACGCTGACGCCGTCGGCCTGGGTGACCGGGTTGTAACGTACATCACCTGCACATTTTCTGGAGGCGACGGCCTTGACCTGGTTGTCGATGCGCACGTTCGCAAGCGGCGGCTCCATGGCCACAGTGACTTTTCCGCCATCGTTACGGGCCACGAAGCGCAGGGCCTTGAGGTTGACCAGCAGCGAGTCGGGGCGGACCAGGAACGGCTTGTTCACATCACCGCCGTCGTCATTGAACTGCGGCAGGTTGGGCTGA
Organism: Pseudomonas sp. HMSC08G10; assembly: GCF_001808425.1. Lineage (NCBI taxonomy): Bacteria > Pseudomonadati > Pseudomonadota > Gammaproteobacteria > Pseudomonadales > Pseudomonadaceae > Pseudomonas > Pseudomonas sp. HMSC08G10. The sequence continues at coordinate 399,211 of NZ_KV793306.1, forward strand.
ACGAAATGGCTGCGATCCAGCACCAGGTCGCCCGTCACCGTGCGCACGCCGTTGGCGCGCAGGTCACGCATCAGCAGCCAGAGCTTTTCCATGTTCAGTTTCGGATCGCCACCGCCTTTGAGGTACAGGTTGCCGTTGAGTACGCCGTTGCTCAGGGTGCCATCGGTGTAGAACTCGGTTTTCCACTGGAAGGTGGGGCCTAGCAGTTCCAGCGCCGCATAGGTAGTCACCAGCTTCATGGTCGAGGCCGGGTTGACCGAGACATCGGCGTTGAACACGGTGGGCGTGCCGGGACCGTTGAGCGGCAGCATCACCAGGGACAGGGCTGAGTCCTGCAGTTTGTTGGCTTTGAGCGCCTGTTGCACTTTCGGCGGGAGGGTAGTGTTGACGGGCGCGGCCTGGCCAGGCATGGCGAAGGGCAGGAACAGGCTGGCGAGAATCAGGGGACGGAGCGTTTTGATCATGTGCAATTTGAACCCTGCGGACGAGGGAAAGTGACATTGGGGCTGTACAAGATGATGGCCCCAGGACGAAATATAGTGCGCATTATGCCCCAAGCGCATCCTCCATGGGCCATGTTCGACGGAAAAGCGCCGCAGCCGCCCGGAAACTGGTAAAGTGCCGCGCGTTAATACTCAAGAGGATTGTTTCATGGCCACCAACCGTTCCCGTCGTCTGCGCAAGAAACTGTGCGTGGACGAATTCCAGGAGCTGGGTTTCGAACTGAACCTGGAATTCAAGGAAGACCTGTCCGACGAAGCCATCGATGCCTTCCTCGATGCCTTCCTCGCTGAAGCCATGGATGCCAACGGCCTGGATTACGTCGGTGGTGATGACTTCGGCCTGGTTTGCCTGGCCAAGCGTGGCTCGGTCAGCGAAGAGCAGCGCGCCATTGTCGAAGCGTGGCTCAAGGGCCGCAGCGAACTGACCAAAATCGAACTCAGCCCGCTGCTGGACGCTTGGTATCCGGACAAGCCAATCAACACCCAGGCTTCCTGATCCGCCCCGAGCAGCGTTTTTACGCGCTGCTCATCCAGCTCTGGCCGGGTGTTGCAGATGCCTGGCCAGCGCTTTCTCCGTTCGGCGCATATGCCGTGCCAATACCTGCCGTCGCAGTTTTAGCTGTGCCAATGGCAAGGTTTCCTGCTCCAGTGCTTCACACGCCTCCATCAGATCCCTGGCTTCCAGCATCCTGGCCGTGCTGAGGATCTTGTGTGCCTGCGCGGCGATGGCCCGTGCATCTTTCGGGTCGATGGCCATCAGCGTGGCCAGGTCTTGTATCAAACTTTCCAGTAAGGCGTTGAGGAGTCGAGTACGGCTGTCCGGGTCGTCACCAACGATGGCGGACAGGCCCTCAAGGGCGAGACGTTTGCTTGCCCTGCGCCTTGGCGACGCATGCCAACTCGGTTCGATGCCTGCCAGGCGCTGGTTCAGCGTGTGCAGGCCAATCGGCTTGAGCAGACAGTCATCCATGCCAACGTCCAGGCAACGCTGACGGACTTCCGGCTGGGCGTTGGCGGTGTAGCCAAGGATCAGGCAGCGTGGCCAGTCGCGTTGGCGCTCTATCGCGCGGATGGCTTCAGCTACTTGGTAGCCGTTCATTTGCGGCATGTTGCAGTCGAGGATCACCACATCGAAACCGCCCGCGCGCCATTTTTCCAGCCCTTCACGGCCATCGCTGGCGACGGACAGGCTCAGCCCCAGGAAACTCAACTGCTGTTCCATCAACAACAGGTTGGCCGGGTGGTCATCGATGATCAGTACGTTCAGCCCACTGTTCGGTGTCTCCACGTCCTGCACCAGTGGGGTGGTCACCGGTGGCGCTTCGACGCGTTGCAGGGGCATTACCAGGGTCACTTGAGTACCGACGCCAGGCAGGCTCTTGATGCTCAGCGTCCCTCCCATCATCTCGCTCAGGCTATGACTGATCGCCAATCCCAAACCGGTCCCAGCCCTTGCTCCCTCGCTGTGTGGATTGGCCTGGACGAACGGGTTGAACAGCTCCTTGAGTGCCTCCTCGTGGATACCGATGCCGGTGTCGCGGACTTTTAGTTCCAGACACGGGCCATCGCGATCGGTGTCCTCGTTCACGAGCAAGTTGATCTGGATCTGGCCTTGGTCGGTGAACTTGATGGCATTGCTGACCAGGTTCGACAGCACCTGCTTGAACCGCAGTGGATCGAGCAGCGCGTGGCAACGGGCGTTTGGCGCGATGACTACTTGCAGGGCCAGGTCTTTCTGTCGCGCCAGGCCAGCGAATACCCTGGCCACTGACTCGACCAGAGCGCTGGGATCGACCGACTCCGGGGAAAGGCATAAATGGCCGGACTCGATCCTGACGATGTCCAGGATGTCGCCGATGAGCCCGAGCAGGTCTTTTGCCGAATGGTAGGCGACCTCCAGGGATGGCCGATCCAGTTGCCCGCGATCCGCCCGGCGCACTGCCAGCTCCAGCATGCCAATGACTGCATTCATAGGCGTGCGGATCTCGTGGCTAATGGTCGCCAGGAAGGTGCTTTTAGCACGGTTGGCGTCGTCGGCACGTTGCTTGGCCAGGCGCAGCTCCTGGACCAGCTCGCGACGGTCACTGATGTCGATCCAGCCACCGATGATCCCCTGGACTTCACCTAGGGAGTCGCGATAGGGCAGGATCCAGTGGTAGATGGTCAGCTCCCGTCCTCCCATGCGCAGTGGACGGTCCAGGATCAAGGGGGTGCCGGCGGCCATGACTTGCTCGTAGTCGGCCTCCATCTGTTGGGTATATTCCCGATCAGCTCCCGGGCTTTCATCCAGTCGCTTGCCCATGACCTCGTCGGTTTGGGCATCGACAGCCTGCAAGTAGCTGTCATTACAGCTTTGCAGCCGCCCTTCACGATCCCGCACATACATCGGATGAGGGGTGCCGTTGAGCAAGGCTCGCATGAACTCAAGCTGGTCGTTGAGTGCCCGCTCGGCGCATTTGCGTTGCCTGATCTGCCACCGCAGGTGCGCGTTCCAGATCAGTGCCAAAAGCAACAGCAATCCGACTGCCAGCAAGAACTTCAGCGCCAGGCGACGAAATTCCCGCCAATACACGTCGTCATGCAGCCGATAGCCTCCCCAGCGATTGTTGATCACGCCAAGCTCCTCCGGCGAGATGCTTTGCAAGGCTTTGTCCAAGATCGACGCCAGCGCATGGGCCTGGCTGTTGGTGGCCATCGCGACCGTGGCCGGCTCGCTGCCGATCGTACTGCGAATGACCAAGTCCGGGTTTCCGGCCAGGGCATGGTTGGCGTCGATCAGGGTGGTGATGGCCGCATCGACTTCACCACTGCTTAGCAGCGCAATGGAAAAGAATGGGCTGTCGGTCTCGATCTTGCTGATCTTCGGGTAACGGGCCGAGAGCAAGCCGGCCATGATGCTGTCGCGGGTGATCGCGACCTGCCGGTTCTGCAGGTGCTCCAGGGACGCCGCCTGGTCACTGCCTGCGCGGGTGACCAGTACATAGGTGCTTTCCAGGTACGGCCGGCTGATATGCAGGGCGCCATCGTGCTTTTCGTCGCTGGAAATGGCGGCGATGACATCGGCTCGACCGTCCTTGAGTCGGGCCAGCATGTCCCGGATGCCGCTGGCCCGCTCGATCTCGAAGCGCAGACCCGTGCGCAGCCGGATCAGGTCCAGCAGATCGGCGGCGATACCGCGAAAGTTGCCGTTGCTGTCGAAGTAGGAAACTGGAGCGGCGGTCTCGTTGATCGCCACGCGCATCACCGGATGTTCCCGCAGCCATTGTTCTTCGCCGGCCGAGAGCTGAAGCTTGCGATCAGTCAGCAGATAATCGCTTCCCGCCCCCCAACGCTTGAAGATGCTGGCGGCCATGATGGGGGTCTGGCTCTCCAGGGTCGCATCGATCACCTCCTTCAGAATGGTGTCCTGGCGGCGCAGGGCGAAACTAAAGCCAATAGCCTCGTGTTTGCCGAAGCTCGCCATGCGCAAAGGCGGGAGATGGCCGCGATTGAGCTGGTAATGGGTCGAAATGGTATCGCCAATGAACACGTCGGCCTGGCCGAAAGCGACAGCATTCAGCGCCAATGTGGAGGAGCGAAAGGCCAGCAGTTCGGCCTTCGGATAGGCACTGAGCACCTCTTTGGGCGAGAGATAGTGATAGAGCATGCTCAGGCGCAGCCCTTTGAGTTCGTCATCCAGTACGCGGCGCTCATGTTCTCGCGTCACCAGCACTGGCTGGTCGATCGCATAAGGACGAGAGAGCGCAAGGCCTGCGACGGCTTCATAACCATTGGCGCTGCCAAGCAAGTCGATCCGGCCATGCTTGAGCGCTTCGATCGCTGACTGGCGGCTGTCGAAGCCCAGCACGCGGACCTTCAATCCCAACGCAATACCGATCAGGCCAGCGTATTCAGCGGTGAGCCCCTGGTAGTCGCGCCCGCCTGTGGTGATATCGAAAGGTGGGTAGTCCGGGAAGGATGTACCGATCACCAACTCTTGTTTTTCAGCGAGCCATTGGCGCTGGGTCGGTGTCAGCATTGGCAGAACCGGCTTTAGCGACGAGCGCGTCAGGAGGTTGAGTGCTTTGGGCCTGTTTTGGTGGGCGTGCGCTGGATGACAAGCCAGCGCAAGGGCAACGATAAACAGGCAGGTTAGGTACCGCCCCATGTCGCACCTCAAACCAGCGCGTTGCGTTTGGCGACATCAATCAGGTCGACCAGCGTCTGGACCTGGAGTTTTTGCATCAAGCGTTTTTTGTAGGTGCTGACGGTTTTGTTACTCAGAAACATGCCCTTCGCAATTTCCTTATTGCTCTTTCCTTGGGCGAAAAGTTGCAAAACCATAAGTTCTCTGTCGTTAACGTGTCGGAAAAGTCGTATCTCGTGGTCTGGAATAATCTGGCTGGTGTTAACCGCTTGGCTGGGGAAATAGTTGTAACCGGAGAGCACGGCTTTTATTGCACTAAGCAGTTCGCTCAGGTCCTCTTGTTTGCCGACATATCCGGCGGCTCCCGATTGCATGCAACGCACCGCGAAAAGGGCGGGGCATTGTGCCGTCAGTACCAGCACTTTCAAGGGCAAGGCCATGCTCTGGAAGCGTGACAGGATTTCGAGGCCATCGAGCTTGGGAATGGCAATATCGAGGATCACCAAGTCGGGACGTGTCTCTCGGACCATCTGCATGGCATGGACGCCATTGTCCGACTCGCCGACGACCTTGTAATTCTGGTTTTCCAGCAACATGCGAACCGCCATGCGGATAACGGGATGATCATCGACAATATATACAGAGTGCATATTCAACTTCCATGCGGCGGGTGTCGGAAATAATGCGCACCTTAGCTCAGTTGGAAGTCGTCGGACATGCGAGGAGCTGCCACGACTCGCATATGGGAAAATGCCTACAGTAAAAAGCTACGCGCGCTACGAATTGAGCGTGTTGGCGTCGCCAAAGGGACCTGGTTTAGTAACTTTTTATTTTTGGATATTGATAAGTGTTTAATTCTGTTAAGGGCTAATAAGAAATTTCCTTCAATTACTAGCCCTCAAGACTATTGGGTTCCCAGCCCTCAGAGGGGGCTGGAGCGACCAGTCATTTCACTGGCCATCTCGCTGGCATAGCTGTCGGTCATGCCGGCGATGAAATCGATCATGCGCAGGAAGGCTGTATGCAGCGAGTCGTGTGGGTCTGGAGCGTGATTACCGATCAAATCCAGTACACGTCGGCTCTTGAAGGAAGGTGTGCGCCCGCCGTGCTGCTCCAATGCCGCCCCACAAAATGCATTGAGGAGAATCTCGAGGGTAGTGTAGGCACCGATCTCGTGCAGGGTCTTGCGTTTGTCCTGGAAGATTTTCTTGCGGGCCATGTCCTTGGCCTGGAGCACGCAACGCTTGGCTGGACCGTGCATGTGTTCGACCAGATCGCCAGGCAGGTGCCCGGCAAGCAAGGCGGTCTGTTGTTCAACGAAGGCCTGGGCTGCCGCGTTGGTCAAGTGCTCGATTGCCTTGCCACGCAGGATCGCCAGTTTGCGCCGCCGTGAGTCCGTAGGCCCCAGTTGACGGTAGGTTTCGGGCAAATCGTCACCTACCAGGTCGAGCAGCAGGGCCTCGACCTCGGCGTACTGCAGCAACTCCATCTCCAGGCCGTCTTCGAGGTCGATCAGGGCGTAGCAGATGTCATCTGCCGCCTCCATCAGGTATACCAGCGGATGGCGCGCCCAACGCTGCTGTTCGAGCTGCGGCAGGCCGAGCTTGCGGGCGATCTGCTCGAGCAGCGGCAATTCGCTCTGATAGCTACCGAATTTGTGTTTCTTATAGCCCAGGGCGTCGGCGTGGCGGGCGCTCCATGGATATTTGAGGTAGGTACCCAAAGTGGCGTAGGTCAGGCGGGTGCCGCCATCGAACTGGTGGTATTCGAGTTGGGTCAGTACACGAAACCCCTGGGCGTTGCCTTCGAAGTTGAGAAAATCTGCGCGCTCGTCATCGCTCATGTCGTCCAGCCAGCCACGTCCGGCGGCCTGCTGGAACCAGTGGCGAATGGCATCTTCGCCGGAGTGGCCAAAAGGCGGATTGCCGATGTCATGGGCCAGGCACGCCGACTGCACGATCATGCCCAGGTCGCTGGGCTCGCACCAGGCGGGTAAGCGCTCGCGCAGGGTTTCGCCAACGCGCATGCCCAGCGAGCGACCGACGCAGCTGACCTCCAGGGAATGGGTCAGGCGGGTGTGGATGTGATCGTTGCTCGAAACGGGGTGGACCTGGGTTTTGCGCCCCAGGCGGCGGAAGGCACCGGAGAAGATGATGCGGTCATGGTCTTTGTGGAAGGGGCTGCGCCCCAGTTCCTCGGGGCTGTACAGGGCTTTGCCCAGGCGTTCGCGGGTCAGCAGGGTGTGCCAGTCCAAGGCTCGATCTCCCGTCAGGTGGACGCCATAGCTTCCCGTGTCGGGCGCGCCCGTGCAAGCAGCGGGCGCGATCGATCAGGGGCGTCGGCTGTTGCGCAGGAACAATCGCACCAGCGGTGCCAGGCTGGTGCCCAGGCGCACTAGCCTGCCGAGGTTGCCGCTGCGCACGCCTTTGCCGGTGAGAAATCCCAGGGCGACCACAGCGCCCAGGCCCCAGAGCGGCGCATGCTTGATCCCCAGCCCATCTTGCAATGAATCGCCCATGCCACGCAGGCGGCGGACCGGCTCGAGCAGTTGCGCCGATTCGTGGTGGATCTGTTGGCGATGCATTTCAAGGCGCAGGCGCAGCAACGCCTTGCGCAGTTCACGGGGATTACGGGTGTTGGGCAGTTCGGGCAGGCTCATGGCAATAGGCGCTCCCTGTCCTTGGCGAGTTCTTCGAGGGTGGCACTGAAGGGGGACGACTCATCGAATACCGCCGCTTTCAGGCGCAGCCCACAGTACAGGGCGGCGATGCCGTAGAACACGCACAAGCCGATGATGCCGGCCAGGCGATAGCTGTCCCACAGCAACACCAGCACCAAGCCCGACAGGGCCGTCAACAGCAGGAGGGCGAAGACCAGGGCGAGGCCTGCGAACAGCAGCAGGCTCAGGGTGCGGGATTTTTGTTCCTGCAACTCGATGCCGAACAGCTCGATGTGGCTGTGCAGCAGGCCGAGCAACGCCGCGCCGAGGCGCTTGCCGGATGCGCTGGTGCCGGGGGCGTCGTTTTCCATGCTCACCCCTTAGCGTCGACTGGCCAGCAGGCCGATCAACAGGCCAACGCCGGCGGCAATGCCGATGGCCTGCCAAGGGTTTTCCTGGACGTATTGCTCGGCGCTGCCCAGGGCTGCCTGGCCATGTTCGCGGACCGAGTCCTGTGTCAGTTGCAGGGTTTCGCGGGCCTGGGCCAGACGGTCATGAAGCTGTTCACGCAGTTCGTCGGCCTGGTCGCCTGCGAGGTTGGCGGTGTCGGCGAGCAGCTTTTCGGTGTCGCGCACCAACGCCTGGAAGTCAGCCATCAGTATCTCTTGAGCAGTCTTTGCCGGTTTGCTGGCCATGGAGGCTCTCCCTGTAGAAGTGTGTGGCTATTTCGAGTGATGGGGTTGGCGGAAGGTTCAGTATGGCCGCTGGTACGGCCCTTGCTACCTCACGGAGCGTGGCCGCGCCGAATGCGTGCGCGGGCCATGCGATACCGATAAACCTTAACCCAATCCACGACAAACCCAAGAAAAAACCACGCAGGTCTTGCCCGGCTCACCGAAATAGGGCAAAGGCCTGGCACCGAATCGGTGCAGGGATGCGGGCTCTTGAACTGTCCTGGTGCCTTTTCAGCAGGTCTGCCTATTCATGGAAAACATGCACAGCGCGATGGACTCCCTCGTTCACGGCTCCAATACCTTGTTCATCCTCATGGGCGCCATCTTGGTGCTTGCCATGCACGCGGGGTTTGCCTTTCTGGAGGTCGGGACCGTACGTCACAAGAATCAGGTCAACGCTTTATCGAAGATCCTCAGCGACTTCGCGGTCTCGGCCTTGGTGTACTTCTTCGTGGGTTTTTGGGTGGCCTATGGCGTGAGCTTCTTCCAGCCCGCCGCAACGCTGGCCGACGACCACGGTTATGCATTGGTCAAATGCTTCTTCTTGCTGACGTTTGCGGCGGCGATCCCGGCGATCATCTCCGGCGGCATTGCCGAGCGCGCTCGCTTCGTGCCGCAGCTGTGCGCCACGGCCTTGATCGTGGCGGTGGTCTATCCGCTCTTCGAAGGCGTGGTATGGAACGGTAACTTCGGGCTGCAGGCCTGGCTGCAAGCGCGCTTCGGAGCACCGTTCCATGACTTTGCCGGCTCGGTGGTGGTGCATGCCATGGGCGGCTGGCTGGCACTGGCCGCGGTGCTGTTGCTCGGTGCGCGTCGTGGGCGCTATCGCGAAGGGCGCCTGGTGGCCTTCGCACCGTCGAGCATTCCATTCCTGGCATTGGGGTCGTGGATCCTGATCATCGGTTGGTTCGGCTTCAACGTCATGAGCGCCCAGACCCTGCAAGGGGTCAGTGGGTTGGTGGCGATCAACTCGCTGCTGGCCATGGTCGGCGGCACCCTGTCGGCCTTGCTGGCCGGGCGTAACGACCCGGGCTTTCTGCACAACGGCCCGCTGGCCGGATTGGTGGCTGTGTGTGCCGGTTCGGACGTCATGCACCCTGTCGGAGCGCTGGCCACGGGCTTGGTCGCTGGCGTGCTGTTCGTCTGGTGCTTCACCGCGGCACAGAACCGCTGGAAGATCGACGATGTACTTGGGGTCTGGCCGCTGCATGGCCTGTGTGGCGTCTGGGGCGGTATCGCCTGCGGCATTTTCGGGCAGGTGGCCCTCGGTGGGATGGGGGGCGTCAGTCTGGGCAGCCAGTTGGTGGGCAGCCTGGCGGGTGTGATCGTGGCGTTGGCTGGTGGTTTTGTGGTCTATGGCCTGATCAAGCGGGTACACGGGCTGCGTCTTAGCCATGAGCAGGAATTCCAGGGCGCAGACTTGTCGCTGCACCGCATCGGGGCGACCAGCCAAGATTGACGCGTGTCAGATGCGCGGGAGCGGGCATGGTCCTAGAATGGAGATCCCGTTCCCGCAGACTCGAGGCGTTTCCATGCTGCCTGAATGCCAACTGTTCGGCACCTTGGGGTGCCACTTGTGCGAAGTCGCCGAGGCCATGCTGATGCCGTTCATCGAGCATGGCCTATTGGTGGAGTTGGTCGATATCGCTGAGAGCGAGGCCCTGTTCGAGCGCTATGGGCTGCGCATTCCGGTACTTCGCCGGTGCGATACCGGCGCCGAGCTGGGCTGGCCGTTCGATGCCGAGCAAGTCGTGGCGTTTCTGGGGTGAGCCGTTGACGCAGGCTTGGGCGAATCCGTATGCTGTATATAAATACAGTATATGGATTCGCCCATGTTCAACGTCGAGCAACTGAAGTACAGCGTCAATCGCATGCCGCCCGAGCAGGTGTGCGAGGCCGTGCTGGAACTGCGCCTCGAAGGCTTGGTGACCGACGACCGGACTCCGTTCGGCAAAGTCCATTTCAACACCTGTTTCGCTGAGATCGAGGCGTTGTTCCAGCGCGCCGGTTATCACCGTGCGCTGGATGTGGTGGGTTACCAGGGGCTGATCTATGCCCTTTACGATCCCGCCCGCTGGGAGCCAGTGCAAGTACTGCGCTGGCTCAAGGAGCGCACTGAACTGCAGGCCAAGGCTGGTTGAGCCTGTAGCCATGGGGGATAATGCCCGCCTTTGAATTCCCGAGCCCTGTCATGACCGCACCTTTCGACCCTGCCCATCAGCAAGCCAGTACTGTCTGCCTGCCTCCGGGCTCCTGGCAAACCGTGCTCGATTGCCTGTGCGAGCACTTCAAGGGGATCGATCGTGAACAGTGGTTGGACCGCTTCTCCCGGGGGCGGGTATTGGATGCACAAGGGCAGCCCATTGCGGCTGACTTTCCCTACCGTCGGGGCATGCGCTTGCACTACTTTCGCGAAGTGCTCAATGAAAAACCGATTCCCGTACAGGAGTCGATCCTGTACGTCGATGAGCATCTGGTGGTCGCGGACAAACCGCATTTTCTGCCGGTCACGCCGACCGGTGAATACGTCGAACAGACCTTGCTGCGTCGCCTGATCCGCCGTCTGGATAACCCGCATCTGGTGCCGTTGCACCGCATCGACCGGCATACCGCGGGCCTGGTGCTGTTTTCCGCCAATCCGCAGACCCGCAGTGCCTATCAACGGCTGTTTCCCGAGCGGCGGATCGACAAACGCTACCAGGCTATCGCGGCGGCACTGCCTGAGCGCGAGTTCCCTTTGGTGCACCGTAGCCGCCTGGTACATGGCGAACCCTTCTTCCGCATGCATGAGGTGGAGGGTGTGGAGAACAGCGAAACCCTTGCCGAGGTGCTGGAGAAGAACGGCAAGCTGTGGCGCTACGGGCTCTCACCGGTGACGGGCAAGACGCACCAATTGCGGGTGCATATGGCGGCGTTGGGCGCCGGTATCTGCAATGACCCGTTCTATCCGCAGCTTTCGAAGGATGAGGACGACTACCAGCGCCCCTTGAAGCTGCTGGCGCATAGTTTGCGTTTCCAGGATCCCCTGACTGGGGAGATGCGTTACTTCGAGAGCCGACTCACGCTGGATTGGTGAAATCGATCGGGGTGAGGGGCAAGCCCGCGCCTACAGGTAGGTAATGCATCTGTAGAGGCGGGCATGCGCCGACGTGCGTCAGCGGTTGAAGCGTTCCACCAGTGAGTACTGGCTACCGGCGGTGCTGGTCAGTTCTTCACTGAGCAAGGCAGAGCGCTGGGCCTGTTCGGCAGTCTGGTCGGCCAGGTCGGCAATGGTGCTGATGTTGCGGCTGATCTCGTCGGCCACAGCGGTTTGCTCCTCGGTGGCCGCGGCGATCTGGGTGGCCATGTCGGTGATGTTGGCCACCGCTTCGCTGATACCTATCAGGGCCTGGTCAGCCTCCATCACCCGCTCCACGCCTTCCTGGGCCTGACGATGGCCATTCTCCATGGTCTGCACCGCATTGCTGGCGGTCTGCTGCAACTTGGCGATCAGGTTGTGGATTTGCCCGGTGGACTCTGCGGTGCGCTGAGCCAGCTGGCGGACTTCATCGGCCACGACCGCGAAGCCACGACCCATCTCACCTGCACGGGCAGCCTCGATGGCGGCGTTGAGGGCCAGCAGATTGGTCTGGTCGGCGATGCCTTTGATTACATCGACTACGCCGCCGATCTCGTCGCTGTCCTTGGCCAGTTGGGTGACGGTCTGCCCGGTTTCGCCGACGGCTTGGGACAGGCGAGAAATGGCCTCGCGGGTTTCTCCGGCGATCTGTCGACCCTGGCTGGTCAGTCGATTAGCCTCTTGGGTCGCATCGGCGGTGCGCTGCACATGGTTGGCCACCTCCTGGGTGGTGGCAGCCATCTGGTTGACTGCGGCGGCGACCTGCTCGGTCTCGACTCGCTGACGCTCCAGGCCGGTGGAGCTCTGATGGGCCAGAGTGTCGGACTCGCGTGCCTGGTCGCTGAGTTGCTCGGCGCTGTCCTGCAGGCGGGTCAGGCAGGTCTTCATGCGGGCGTCCTGGCTGAGCATGGCCATTTCCAGGCGCGCCTGTACACCCCGGCTGTCGGTGTACATCTGTGCAATCAATGGATCGGAGGTGGTCTGTTCGGCCAGGCGCAGCAGGCGCTTGAGGCCGCGCTGTTGCCAGCTCAGGCCGAGCAGGCCCAGCGGCACCGACAGGCCGGCAGCCAGGGCGAACCCCCAGGAGTGGCCGAGCCAGTTGCCGATCAAGAAGCCGATCTGGCTGACCAGGATGAATGGCAGCCAATCCTGTAGGACAGGCAGCCACTTGTCGCGGCGTGGAATCGCGGGCTTGCCTTGGTTGATGCGTTGATACAACGCCTCGGCGCGGCGGATCTGCTCGGCCGTGGGCTTGACCCGCACCGACTCGTAACCGACTACCTGGTTATTGTCGAAGATGGGCGTGACGTAGGCGTTGACCCAGTAGTGATCGCCAGACTTGCAGCGGTTCTTGACGATCCCCATCCACGGCAGGCCCTGCTTGAGGGTTTGCCACATGTGGGCGAACACCGCCGATGGCACATCGGGGTGGCGGACCAGGTTGTGAGGCGCTCCCGTCAGTTCCTCACGGGAGAAGCCGCTGATATCGATGAACGCATCGTTGACGTAGGTGATCACCCCCTTGGCATTGGTGGTGGAGATCAACCGCTGTTCAGCAGGAAACGTCCGTTCTCTCTGGGTAATCGGTTGGTTGTTACGCATGAGGTTCAATCCGCAAGGCTTTGAATCCGTATCGGCCAGCCGCCGGTTTTATTGAATGTTTATTTAATTTACTTGACCTGGCGCAATGTATCGCACCCAAGCTTTAGTAAAGAAAATCGGTTTTTCCCATCATTTGGCGTCTATATTGCCGATTTTTTACGGTTTTGTGACGCACTGGTCCGATCATGACCGATTGTTTAGCCAAGTGCCAGCATCGGATAGCTAAAGCCTGCAAAGTGGACAAGGTTTAGACCGAAATGGCAAAGCACCGCCGCCATCAACCCGCCCCGGCGGTAAGCCAGGCCGTAACCAATGCCGGCGAGACTGGCCAGGCAGAACCACTGCCATCCCGCCCCTAGGTGGGCCAGGCCAAACAGTAATGCGGCGGCGAACAGCGTCAGAGACTCATGGCCCAATAGCCGTTGCAAGCCGCCTTGGATGTAGCCACGGAACAGCAACTCCTCAGTGAGGCTGACCAGGAGCAGGTTGTTCAGTAGCCAGAGCCAAGCCTGATCCGGCCATTTCGGTGCCCAGGCCACTACGCCTAGCGCCCAAGCGCCGCCGAGGCAGACGAGCAGGGTAGGCGGCAGGATGAACGCCAGGCTGGTGCTCCAAGCGGCCCCGCGCCAGGCCAGCACCCATGGGCACGTCAACAACAGCCAGAAGCCGATCAGCGGCTTGTCGAGATTCAGGTACATGGAAAAGGGCAGGGCGCCGTCGCTGAAGGTCGCTTGGTCGATCACCTTGCCGCCCTGGAAGCCAGGTAGCCAGTGCACTGCCAAGGCGATGGCAAGGACGACGAACAGCACGTGCCCCGCCACCTGTTGCCAGCGCACCGCACGGTGCGCCAGCAGAGCGGCGCAGATCAGGGCGCCAAAGGTGGGCAGGCTGGACAGGCCGAGGCTGCCATGGATCAAGGCCAGGCCGTAACCGAAACAGAGCGGGATCAGTGCGGGCCAGGAAAGCGGATACATGGGAATTCCTTGTCATGACGTCGTCGAAATCCTTTCGACTGCCCAGGTGGCGCTCAGGACACCACCTGGGTTCGCGTCGGTGATGGGGCTCAGGCGCCCCGATGTCCGATCAGGCTGCGATCAGCTGGCGCAGCACATAGTGCAGGATACCGCCTGACTTGAAGTACTCCACTTCGTTCAGGGTGTCGATCCGGCACAGTACTTCGGTTTGTTGCTGCTGCCCGTCCTCGCGGGTGATACGCAGCGCCAGAGTCATGCCGGGGCGCAACTGCGCGTCGGTGAGGCCTTGTACGTCGATGCGCTCCTTGCCGGTCAACCCAAGCGTCTTGCGGTTTTCGCCAGCCCTGAACTGCAACGGCAACACGCCCATCCCCACCAGGTTGGAGCGGTGAATACGTTCGAAACTCTCTGCCAGCACAGCCTTAACACCCAGCAGATTGGTGCCCTTGGCGGCCCAGTCGCGGCTGGAGCCTGTGCCGTACTCCTGGCCGGCGATCACCACCAGCGGGGTGCCTTCGTCCTGGTAGCGCATGGCCGCGTCGTAGATCGACAGCTTCTCGCCGCTGGGTACATGCAAGGTGTTGCCGCCCTCTTCGCCGGCGAGCATTTCGTTGCGGATGCGGATGTTGGCGAAAGTACCCCGCATCATGACCTCATGGTTGCCGCGTCGTGAGCCGTAGGAGTTGAAGTCCCTTGGCTCCACGCCCTTACTGCGTAAATAGCGACCGGCGGGGCTTTCGGCCTTGATGTTGCCTGCCGGGGAGATGTGGTCGGTGGTCACCGAGTCGCCGAGCAGTGCCAGGATGCGAGCGCCCTGGATATCGCGGACCTGTGGCAGCGGGCCGCCGATTGTGTCGAAGAACGGTGGATGCTGGATGTAGGTGGAGTCGTCCTGCCAGACATACGTGGCCGCCTGAGGCACTTCGATGGCTTGCCATTGGGCATCGCCAGCGAAGACTTCGGCGTATTCCTTGTGGAACATGGCGGTGTCGACCTTGGCCACGGCCTCGGCGATTTCCTGCTGGCTGGGCCAGATATCGCGCAGGAACACCGGCTGACCGTCCTTGCCGATGCCCAGCGGGTCACGGGTCAGGTCGGTGCGCACGCTGCCGGCCAGGGCGTAGGCCACCACCAGGGGCGGAGAGGCCAGCCAGTTGGTCTTGACCAGCGGGTGCACACGGCCTTCAAAGTTGCGGTTGCCCGAGAGCACCGAGGCCACCGTGAGGTCGGCGCTGCCAATGGCCTGTTCGATGGCGTCATCCAATGGGCCGGAGTTGCCGATGCAGGTGGTGCATCCGTATCCGACCAAGGCAAAGCCGAGTTGGTCGAGGTAAGGTGTCAGGCCGGCTGCCTTGAAGTAGTCGGTGACCACTTTGGAACCCGGAGCCAGGGAGCTTTTCACCCAAGGCTTGCGGGTGAGGCCTTTCTCGACGGCTTTCTTGGCTACCAGGCCGGCCGCCATCATCACGCTGGGGTTGGAGGTGTTGGTGCAGGATGTGATGGCGGCGATCACCACTGCGCCGTCACGCAAGGTGTGGGTCTGCCCGTCATGGGTATAGTCGATTTCCCCGGTCTGGTCGGCATTGCCCACGGCCACGCCGCCGCCTCCTTCGCTTTCCAGGCGTCCGACCTCCTTGGCCAACGGTTTGGGCTGCAGTTCGATGAAGCCCTCGAAGGCCTGGCTGACCTGCGACAAGGCCACCCGGTCCTGTGGGCGCTTGGGTCCGGCCAGGCTGGCTTCGACATCGTGCATGTCCAGCGACAGGGTATCGCTGAAAGCCGGTTCATGACCGGGCACACGCCACAGGCCCTGGGCCTTGCAATAGGCTTCGACCAACTGCACTGCCTCTTCCGGACGCCCCGAAAGACGCAGGTAATCGAGCGTCACCTGGTCCACCGGGAAGAACCCGCAGGTGGCGCCGTACTCCGGTGCCATGTTGGCGATGGTGGCGCGGTCGGCCAAGGGCAGGTCGGCCAGGCCATCGCCGTAGAACTCGACGAATTTGCCCACCACCCCCTTCTTGCGCAGCATCTGGGTGACGGTCAGCACCAGGTCGGTGGCGGTGATGCCCTCGCGCAGCTTGCCGGTCAGCTTGAATCCGATCACCTCGGGAATCAGCATCGACACTGGTTGGCCAAGCATCGCCGCTTCGGCCTCGATGCCGCCCACACCCCAGCCGAGCACGCCCAGGCCGTTGATCATGGTGGTGTGGGAGTCGGTGCCGACCAGAGTGTCGGGGAAGGCATAGATACGGCCGTCGGCTTCACGGGTCCAGACGGTGCGACCCAGGTATTCCAGGTTGACCTGGTGGCAAATGCCGGTGCCCGGTGGCACCACCCGGAAATTGTCGAAGGCGCTTTGGCCCCAGCGCAGGAAGGCGTAGCGCTCACCGTTGCGCTGCATCTCGATGTCGACGTTCTGGGCAAAGGCGGCGGGACTGGCGTAACGGTCGACCATCACCGAGTGATCGATCACCAGATCCACCGGGGACAACGGGTTGATCCGTTGCGGATCGCCACCGGCCTTGGCCATGGCGGCGCGCATGGCAGCCAGGTCGACCACCGCGGGCACGCCGGTGAAGTCCTGCATCAGGACCCGTGCGGGGCGGTACTGGATTTCCCGATCCGAGTGACGCTCGCCCAGCCAGCCGGCCAGTGCGCGTAAGTCATCGCCGGTGACGGTCTTGCCGTCCTCCCAGCGCAGCAGGTTCTCCAGCAGTACCTTGAGCGACATGGGCAGGCGCTGCAGGTCGCCGAGCTGCCGGGCAGCCTCGGCGAGGCTGAAATAATGATAGGTGCGGTCGGCCACCTTGAGGGTCTTCAGGGTCTTCAGGCTATCGAGCGAGGGCATTGCCAACTCCTTCTGCGCCGGTGTCCGGTCATTCCCGCTTCGAGTGCGGACTGGCCACACAATCCAGTGGATGCCGGTATCACCGCTCTGTAACGGCCCGTACGCAACGGACCTGGCTGAATGGTCAGGGTAGACTGGTTTGCCGGTCCTGACCCACTTCTGGACAGGTGGGGCATGTCGCAGGTTCCGATCTTCCTTTATCATCGCCGCCCTGCCGGCGCCTGCTTTGCGCCGGATCAAGGCTGGCGATCCAGGCCAGCGACGTGGAGTGAAAGATGAATACCCTGTTCATGCATTGCCGGCCCGGTTTCGAGGGCGAGGTCTGCGCCGAGATCAGCGAACACGCCGCCCTCTTGGGCATTGCCGGCTACGCCCGGGGCAAGCCGCAGAGTGCCTGCGCCGAGTTCGTCTGTGCAGAGCCCGATGGCGGCGAGCGCTTGATGCGTGAACTGCGTTTCGAGCGACTGATCTTCCCCCGCCAGTGGGCACGGGGCGCGTTCGTCGAACTGCCGGAGAGCGACCGGATCAGCGTCTTGCTCGAACACTTGGCCGATTACCCGGTGTTCGGCAGCCTGTGGCTGGAGGTGCTCGACAGCAACGAGGGCAAGGAGCTCTCGACCTTCTGCCGTAAATTCGAAGTGCCGTTGCGCAAGGCCCTGCACAAGGCCGGGCGCCTGGTCGAGAATGCCGCAGGGCCGCGCCTGCTGTTGACCTTCATCAGTGGGCGCCGGGTATTCGTTGGCCTGGCCGAGTCGAACAATTCGGCCCTGTGGCCCATGGGTATCCCGCGGTTGAAGTTCCCTCGCGAAGCGCCCAGCCGCTCGACCCTCAAGCTGGAGGAGGCCTGGCACCAGTTCATCCCACGTGAGCAGTGGGACCTGCGGCTGAACGACGACATGACCGGTGTGGATCTGGGTGCCTCGCCGGGCGGCTGGACGTATCAGCTGGTCAAGCGGGGCATGTTGGTGACGGCCATCGACAACGGCCCAATGGCCGAAAGCCTGATGGAAACCGGTCTGGTCCAGCACCTGATGGCCGATGGGTTCACCTGGCAGCCCAAACACACCGTGGACTGGATGGTCTGCGACATCGTCGAGAAGCCTGCGCGCACTGCCTCGCTGATCGAGACCTGGCTGGGGGAGGGGCTGTGCCGCGAGGCGGTGGTCAATCTCAAGCTGCCGATGAAGCAGCGCTATGGCGAAGTACGCCGCTTGCTCGACCGGATCGAGGCAGGCTTCAAGGCGCGCAAGGTCAAGGTATCGATCGCCTGCAAGCAGCTCTACCACGACCGCGAAGAAGTCACTTGTCATCTGCGCCGGCTGGACCTCAAGTCGCGTTGATCGACCACAGGCCTGGCCAGCGCCCACCGTCGTGGAGCTGGCTCGGCCCTCTTGGACCCCGTTGTCCGATGCGCGACAATGCCCCATCATTTGTGGAGCCTCCCATGACCGAATTCACCCCTGACGCCATCCTTGATGCCACCGGCCTGAACTGCCCGGAGCCGGTGATGATGCTGCACCAGCACGTGCGTGACCTGGCGGCCGGTGGCCTGCTCAAGGTCATCGCCACCGACCCCTCTACCCGCCGCGACATCCCCAAGTTCTGCAACTTCCTGGGCCATGAGCTGCTGGAGCAGCAGGAGCAGGCCGGCACCTACTTGTACTGGATCCGCAAGAAGGCCGACTGAGCCTGGATCGCGCACCGCAATAGGGCCTACACTGCGCTCCCCTGACAGGAGAGCGCCATGCTGATAGTTGCCGACGAGAATATCCCGCTGCTCGATGCTTTCTTTGCCGGGTTCGGCGAGATCCGCCGCTACCCAGGCCGTAGCATCGACGCCGCCTGCGTCAAGGACGCCGATGTGCTGCTGGTGCGTTCAGTGACCCAGGTCGACCGGCGACTGCTCGAAGGCAGCCAGGTGCGTTTCGTAGGTACCTGCACCATCGGCACCGATCACCTGGACCTGGACTACTTTGCCCAAGCAGGCATTCACTGGAGCAGTGCGCCAGGTTGTAACGCCCGTGGCGTTGTGGATTACGTGCTGGGCAGCTTGCTGACCTTGGCCGAGCTCGACGGTGCCAAGCTGAGCGAGCGGGTCTATGGCGTTGTCGGCGCAGGGCAGGTCGGTGAGCGCCTGGTGCGGGTGCTGCATGGCCTGGGCTGGAAAGTGCTGGTCTGCGACCCACCTCGCCAGGCGCGCGAGGGCGGGGACTTCGTCAGCCTCGACACTCTGCTGGACACCTGCGATGTCATCAGCCTGCACACACCTCTGCAGCGCGATGGCGAGTACCCGACCTGGCACTTGCTGGGCGCTGATCAGTTGGCGCGTCTGCGCCCTGGTGCTTGGTTGATCAATGCCAGCCGTGGTCCGGTGGTGGACAACCAGGCCCTGCGCGAGCTGCTGCTCGATCGCGAGGACGTGCACGCGGTGCTTGATGTGTGGGAGGGCGAGCCGCAGGTGAGCCTCGACCTGGCCGACCTGTGCACCCTGGCCACGCCGCACATCGCCGGCTACAGCCTGGACGGCAAGCAACGTGGCACGGCGCAGATCTATCAGGCGTTCTGCCGCTGGCGTGGGGAGCCGGAGCAGGTGCAATTGTCTGAATTGCTGCCTGCCCCGGCGCTCGCGCAGATCGATCTGGACGCCAGTTGTGACCCGGCCTGGGCATTGGCGACGCTGTGCCGTGCGGTCTATGACCCGCGTCGGGACGACGCCGATTTTCGTCGAAGCCTGAACGAAGACCCCGCTGAACAGTGCGCCGCATTCGACCTGTTGCGCAAGCACTACCCACAGCGGCGGGAGATCGAAGGGCTGGCGGTACACCTGCGTGGCGAGGCGCCGCAATTGGCGCAGATGGTCTGCGCGCTGGGTGGCGTGCTGGTCTGATTCGGCAGGTTGAAACTGCGGCGTTTCCATTCCCAGAGGGAGGCTTTCGAAGGCGGCTTCTCCTTCAAGCGGGTTTCGAACAGACACCAACGGGCGTACAAATAAAAACCCGGCGCATGCGCCGGGTTGTAAGGAATGCTTGGCTCAGGCCTTTTTAACGCGTTCGACCCGGCTTTGCTCGAGGTCCTTGCAGGCCTTCTGGATCATCTGCTCGGTGATCGGGATTTCCCGCCCCTGTGCATCGATGATCGAACCACAGACCTGAGGTTGTGGTGGGTTGGGGGCCTTGGGTGTTTCACTGCCATGTTGCAGGCTCATTTCCTGTCTCCTCATCAGGTTCAAGCTCAGGATAAACCGTTGCCGTGACTGCCTTGTGACATATCCCTTGCGTCGCGGCAGGGGTAGTCCACCAGAAAGTTCATGAAAGCTCCAGCTTCGTTTTAGAACGAAAGCGCATAGGGACTGATCTATGCTCCCTTGCACGGCGTCTCGCTTGTTAACGATGGCTGCAGATGCTGTACAGTTCCGCATTGTCCGATGAATGGTAGGCTGCAGGCTCTTCGCAGTGGATGGCCCCTTTCATGCCTAAACCGGTTTCCGTGCGTCAACGTCGGGCTCTGCGCCTGGCCTGGCAGTTCATCCGCCCTTACCGCAAGCAAGTCGTGTTGGCATTGCTGGCTTTGATCGTGACGGCTGCCATCACCTTGTCCATGGGGCAGGGCATTCGCCTGTTGGTGGACCAAGGCTTCATGACCGGTTCACCGCATCAGCTCAACCAGACCATCGGCCTGTTCCTCGTGTTGGTGCTAGCCCTGGCAGTGGGCACGTTCAGCCGCTTCTACCTAGTTTCCTGGATCGGTGAGCGCTGCGTGGCGGATATCCGCAGGGCGGTGTTCGATCACCTGCTCGGCCTGCATCCGGGTTTTTTCGAGGACAATCGCAGCTCGGAGATCCAGTCGCGGCTGACGGCAGACACCACTTTGCTGCAATCGGTCATCGGCTCGTCGTTGTCGATGTTCCTGCGCAACGCCTTGATGGTCGCCGGCGGTGTGGTACTGCTGTTTGTCACCAACCCCAAGCTCACCACTATCGTGGTGCTGGCCTTGCCGCTGGTGCTGGCGCCGATCCTGCTGTTTGGCCGGCGGGTACGCAGCTTATCGCGCCAGAGCCAGGATCGGGTCGCCGATGTCGGCAGCTATGTCGCCGAGACCTTGGGCCAGATCAAGACCGTACAGGCCTATAACCACCAGCCGCTCGATCGCGAACGCTTCGCCGAGACCGTGGAGGCGGCCTTTGTCGTGGCCCGGCGGCGTATCGCCCAGCGTGCTTGGTTGATCACGTTGGTGATCGTGTTGGTGCTGGGCGCGGTGGGGGTGATGCTCTGGGTCGGCGGCATGGACGTGATAGCAGGGCGCATCTCCGGTGGCGAGCTGGCCGCGTTTGTGTTCTACAGCCTGATCGTCGGCAGCGCCTTCGGTACCCTCAGTGAAGTCATCGGCGAGCTGCAGCGCGCAGCGGGTGCGGCTGAGCGTATTGCCGAACTGCTGGCAGCACGCAGTGCGATCCTGACGCCGGCCCAGCCCAGTGAGCAGGTGGCCGGACGGGCGAGCGGGCACATCGAACTGCGTGAGTTGCACTTTGCCTACCCGTCGCGTCCGGGCGTGGCGGCCATTGACGGCCTGAGCCTGATCATCGAGCCGGGGCAGACCGTGGCTTTGGTCGGACCGTCCGGCGCCGGGAAGTCGACCCTGTTCGACTTGCTGCTGCGTTTCTACGAGCCCCAGCAAGGGCAAATCCTGCTCGATGGGCAGGCGATCACTGCGCTGGACCCCACTTGCTTGCGCCGGCAGTTCGCTCTGGTGGCGCAGACCCCGGCGTTGTTTCGCGGCACGGTGGAAGCCAACATCCGCTATGGCCGACCCCAGGCCAGCCTGGCCGAAGTCGAGGCAGCGGCGCGCAGTGCCTATGCCCATGAGTTCATTGAGCAACTGCCTCAGGGCTACCAGACACCACTGGGTGAGGCAGGGATCGGCTTGTCCGGTGGACAGCGCCAGCGCCTGGCAATCGCCCGGGCCTTGCTGGTAGATGCGCCGATCCTGCTGCTCGATGAAGCCACCAGTGCCTTGGATGCGCAGAGCGAATACCTGGTCCAGCAGGCCTTGCCGCAGCTCATGGCCGGGCGCACCACGTTGGTCATCGCCCATCGCCTGGCCACCGTGCAGCATGCTGATCGCATCGCGGTGATCGACAAGGGGCGTGTGGTGGCGGTGGGCAGTCATCGTCAGCTCATCGAGCAAAGCCCACTTTATGCGCGCCTGGCTGCGCTTCAGTTCGCAGCAGTATAGCGCGCAATGCACTTGTAACATTTCTGTAGCAATTGCCTGAGACTATCTAGCTCAACTGTTACGTAAGTGCTCGACCTGGCTGCTATCGATCGATGGCAGCTTTTTTTTGGCCTGCGAACGAAGACAAGGACGTCTTGTGCGACAGCCTTCGGCCTGTCGTTTCCCCAAGCCTTGCTCCCGAGATTCTCCCGATGTTGCATAAATCCCTCAGAGTGCAAATTCTCACCCTGCTTGGCGGCAGCCTGGTGGCGATGCTGCTGATCGCCTTGGTGTGCTTCCAGTTCCTGTCCGCCAATGTGCGCGGCTATGCCGCGCTGGTCGATGGCCCGTTGCGTGATTCGCAGTTGATCGACGAGGCCAACCTGCAGTTCAAGATCCAGGTGCAGGAATGGAAGAACGTGTTGCTGCGTGGTCGTCAGAGCGCCGAGCTGGACAAGTACTGGCAGCAGTTCCAGGCCCGCGAACAGCAGGTACAACAGTTGCTTGAGCAGTTGATCGGCGCCAGCGACGGTGAGCTCAAGGCGCGATTACAGCACTTGCGCGACAGCCACCGGCAATTGGGCAAGGCCTATGCCCAGGGGCGTGAGGCGTTTCTGGCCGCAGGTGGTGATCCGGTTGTGGGTGACCAGGCGGTGAAGGGCGTGGACCGCGCCGCCAGCGAGCAAATGAGCGAGTTGGTCGAGCATTTGCGAGCCGACGCCCACGAGCGTTCGACAGAACTCAGCGCCGCTGCCCAGCGTACGGTGTGGCTGGGCATGTTGGTGATGCTCGCATCGGCGGTGCTGGTGGGCCTGTTCAGCCTGTGGCTGGTCAACCGCAGCCTGGTCGAGCCGATCCGTGGTTTGATCGAATATGTGGCGCAATTGAGCCAAGGCCGCTTCGGCGCTCGGGTTGACAGCCGTCGACAGGACGAACTGGGCCGCCTGGCCCGTGCCGCCAATACTTTGCGAGACTTCCTGGCCGAGACCGTTGGCCGGCTCAAGGACAACGCCGATGAGCTGGAAACCGCCAGCGGCCAGTTGCGAACCCTTGCCGGGGGAATGGCCCGGGGCACGGATGATCAGTTCCAGCGCACCGACCAAGTGGCCACGGCGATGCACGAGATGTCCGCCACCGCCCAGGAGGTGGCGCGCCACGCAGCTGAGGCTGCGCGGGCGGCAGACGATGCCGACCACAGCGCCCAGGCCGGGGAGCAAGTGATGCAGGCAACCATCGACATCATTGGCGTGGTCAACCGTGAAATTGCTGGCACCGCCCAAGTGATCCGCGAACTGGAAAGCGACAGCACACGTATCGGTAAGGTCCTGGAAGTGATTCGTGGTATCGCCGAGCAGACCAACCTGTTGGCGCTAAATGCCGCCATCGAGGCAGCCCGCGCCGGTGAAGCCGGACGTGGTTTCGCAGTGGTGGCCGACGAGGTCCGCAGCCTGGCCCAGCGCACGGCGGCGTCGATCGCTGAGATCAACCAGATCATCGACGCCGTGCAGTCCGGCGCGGTACACGCGGTCAAGGCGATCGAAAGTGGCCAGCGACGCAGCGAGGAAGGCGCCGAGCAGGTCGAGCAGGCCGGGCAGATGCTGCAGCGCATCACCACGGCGGTGGAGGCGATCCGCGATATGAACCGGCAGATCGCAACGGCAGCCGAAGAACAGACCAGCGTTGCCGAAGATATTTCCCGCAACTTGGTGGAGATCACCCGCATCGCCACGGCCAACCAGCAGGCCGTGCAGCATACCGAGCAGGCAGGCCAACGCCTGCATGGTTTGTCCGGGCAGTTGGCTGAAGTCACCTCCCGGCTCAATGCCTGACCAGGTTCTGGGCCGCTTGGCGGCCCAATCGCCACACAATGCCGTTCACACCAGTTTCGAACCTCTCCCACAATCTTGAGGGGGAAACCCGCCATTTCTCTTCCGGCGACCCATCCCATGTGGCGGATTGTCGCCAGCCAAACCGCTAAAGATGGCCTGCGACCAAACGTCCTGGCTATTAGTCGTTGGTCTTGGCGTAACTGGCACAACTTCTGCTTAAGGGCGAGCGGGGCCAAGGCCCACGGCAATCCTGCCCCGATCCTTCGAAACCCCAGGCGTTGACCTTCAGCGGTCCTGCCGGCCAGTTGCCGCAGGATATAGCGTCGCCGACGCGAAGGTCACGTGAGTCAGAACAACAACCGGGCGTGCACAGCAAGGGCAGCGAAAGGCCAGTCACTTCACTTCAATTGGATTGAATCATGAAAAAAATCCTGCTGACGCTCCTGTGCCTGAGCGTCATCGGTTGCTCCAAGCCCGGTGAACCGGAAAAAACGGTCGACGTCCTGCTGATTGGCGGCGGCATCATGAGTGCGAGCCTGGGGACCTACCTCACTGAGCTTGAGCCGGACTGGAAGGTCGATGTGTACGAGCGCATGGACCAAGTCGCCGAAGAAAGCTCCAACGCCTGGAACAACGCCGGTACCGGCCATTCGGCCTTTTGCGAGCTGAACTACACCAGCGAAGGCAAGGACGGCAAGATCGACATCAGCAAGGCGGTCAACGTCAACGAGCAGTTCGAGGTGTCCAAGCAGTTCTGGGCCTACCAGGTCGAGCAGGGCGTGCTGAGCAACCCGAAATCGTTCATCAACAACGTGCCGCACATGAGTTTCGTCTGGGGGGATGAGAACATCGCTTTCCTGCACAAGCGCGTCGAAGCACTGCAGCACAGCTCGCTGTTCCGTGGCATGGAGATTTCCGAGGACCACGAGCAGATTCGCAAGTGGGTGCCGATCGTGATGGAAGGCCGCTCGCCCGAGCAGCGGGTCGCGGCCACCCGTATGGCCATTGGCACTGACGTGAACTTTGGCGAGATCACCCGCCAGCTGTTCGCATCCATGACTCGCAACCCGAACGTGCAATTGCACCTGCGCCACGAAGTGCGTGACATCGTGCGCAACGATGACGGTACTTGGAATGTGGTGGTGGCAGACCTGGCCGATGGCGGCAAGCAAACCCGCGTCAATGCCAAATTCGTGTTCATCGGTGCCGGTGGTGGCGCGCTGAAACTGCTGCAGAAGTCCGGTATTCCAGAGGCCGAAGGCTATGCAGGCTTCCCGGTGGGCGGACAATTCCTGATGACCGACAATCCGGACATCGTTGCTCGTCACAAGGCCAAGCTGTATGGCAAGGCTTCGGTCGGCGCGCCGCCGATGTCGGTGCCGCACCTGGACACTCGGGTGATCGACGGCAAGGAAGTGCTGCTGTTCGGCCCGTTCGCGACCTTCTCCACCAAGTACCTGAAGAACGGCTCGCTGCTGGACATGTTCGCGTCGCTGACCAGCCACAACATCATGCCGATGATGCACGCCGGTATCGACAACATCGACCTGAGCACTTACCTGATGGGGCAACTGATGCTCAGCTTCGATGACCGCATGAACGCCCTGCGCGAATACTTCCCCAACGCCAAGAACGAAGACTGGAAGTTGCTTCAGGCTGGTCAGCGCGTGCAAGTGATCAAGAAGGATCCTGAGCACGGCGGCATCCTGCAGTTCGGTACCGAAGTGGTCGCCTCCGAGGATGGCACTATCGCAGCGCTGTTGGGCGCCTCGCCAGGTGCTTCCACTGCCGCGCCGATCATGCTGACCGTACTGGAAAAGACCTTCAAGGATCGCATCAAGAGCCCGCAGTGGCAGGCCAAGCTTCAGCAGATCGTGCCGACTTACGGCCAGAAGCTGAACAACAACCTGGAGCTGACCAACAAGACGCGCGAGTGGACCAGTTCGCGTCTGCAATTGCTGTACGTTCCGGTGCAGCCCGAGCAAGCGCTGGCCGAGGCGCAGTAACGATGGATTGAAGAACGCCCTGCGGGGCGTTTTTCTGTCATGGTGGGGCCAACCTCTTCTCGGGTGACCCGCCTCCACAGATGCAGCGTTGTGCAGGAGTGTCGGCCGGTGGGGGCAGGGTATATGCGAAAAGGCTGCACCGTTATTTTCCGGGCACAACAAAAAGCCCGCGCAAGGCGGGCTTTTTGAAAATTAGGATTTGGTCGGAGAGACAGGATTCGAACCTGCGGCCTTCTCGTCCCGAACGAGACGCGCTACCTGGCTGCGCTACACTCCGATGAACAAAATCCTACTGCATCGTATTTTTCAACGCAAGCCCTTGTTGCGAAAAGGAGGTTTTGCAAAAAGGGCCTGTCAGATCACAGCTCTTTGACCGTGCGGATCTGGTCTTTGTTGATGCGTGTACGCTTGCCATCGAGCTGTTCAAATTCGTAGAAACCGGAGTCCTCATCATAAGAGGGGGTATCCACTGCCTGGATCTCGCGGCCGTCGTTCAGCGTGATGACGGTTGGCGATGCGCAGCCGGCCAGGGCACCCAGGCCGAGGGCGAGCAGGAAGGCGGGAAGGGTCCGTTGAATCATTGCTTTTCTCCAGTACGATCGTGCTTGATAAGTAGTAGGACGCTTGGTGTCCATGCAAGTTCCTTCTCAGTGCAGCATAGCGGCATTACGCCGGCATTGACGGAGAACAATGCCGGCGTCGCGCCGTGCTGGGCTGTGATATAACAACCGCCATCTTTTCCTCCTGCGACGCACTCTCATGAAAGCCAAGGCAGACATCCCCTTCGTTGCGCTGAATATCGCGGTGCTTACCGTCAGCGATACCCGTACTTTCGAGACCGACACGTCTGGCCAGCTGTTCGTCGACCGCCTGAGTGCGGCCGGGCATCGACTGGCAGAGCGTGTACTGCTCAAGGACGACCTCTACAAGATTCGCGCGCAAGTCGCCACCTGGATCGCCGATGAGCAGGTGCAGGTAGTGCTGATCACTGGCGGTACCGGCTTTACCGGCCGGGACAGCACGCCGGAGGCCGTGGCGTGCCTGCTGGACAAGCAGGTCGAAGGTTTCGGCGAGCTGTTCCGACAGATCTCCGTGGCGGACATCGGCACCTCTACCGTCCAGTCCCGCGCTTTGGCTGGCTTGGCCAATGGCACCCTGGTGTGCTGCCTGCCGGGCTCGACCAACGCGGTGCGCACCGGATGGGACGGCATTCTTGCCGAGCAGCTCGATGCGCGTCACAGGCCGTGCAACTTCGTGCCTCACCTGAAGCAGGCAGCGGCCTGTGACAGCCGTGGTTGAGGTCAAGCAGGCCCGGCCCCTGATGCCGGTCGAAGAAGCCCTGGAGCGCTTACTGGCGCTGGCCGAGGCCGCGCCGATCAAGGACAGCGAAGCAGTGGCCCTCGCGGACGCCGAAGGCCGGGTATTGGCCCGCGACGTGGTGGCCGGCCTGGACCTGCCGCCTTGGCCGAACAGTGCCATGGACGGCTATGCGTTGCGCCTGGCCGACTGGCAAGGCGAACCTCTGCCGGTGAGCCAGCGCATTTTTGCCGGCCATGCCCCGGCACCGCTGCAGCCGGGCACCTGTGCGCGGATCTTTACCGGGGCGCCACTGCCTGAGGGCGCCGATTGTGTGCAGATGCAGGAAAACGCCGAGGTCCTGGAAGACGGGCGGGTGCGCTTGCTCGAGCCGCTCAAGATCGGCCAGAACGTGCGCCCGCAAGGGCAGGAGACCCGCACTGGCGAGCACGTAATCGCTGCCGGCACGCGTCTGGGGCCGATCGCGTTGGGCCTGGCGGCCACCCTGGGCCATGCTCGGCTTGAGGTGGTACGCAAGGTCCGTGTGGCTGTGCTGTCTACCGGCGACGAGCTGGTGGAGCCGGGCCTGCCGCTAGGGCCAGGGCAGATCTACAACAGCAACCGGCGTCTGCTGGTCAGTTGGTTGCAGCGCCTGGGCTGCGAAGTGCTGGACGTGGGGATTCTCGCTGATGACCTGCAGCGTACTCGTGACTGCTTGGCCGGACTGGGCGAGGTCGACCTGATTCTGTCCACCGGTGGTGTCTCTGTGGGCGAGGCGGACTACCTTGGCATGGCCCTTCGCGAGGCCGGGGAGCTTGCGTTGTGGAAGCTGGCGATCAAACCGGGCAAGCCCCTGACATTCGGGCACTTCCGTGGTGTGCCGGTGATCGGCCTGCCAGGTAACCCGGCTTCGACACTGGTGACCTTCGCCTTGCTGGCCCGCCCGTATCTGTTGCGCCGCCAAGGCGTCGAGAAGGTCACGCCGCTGCGCTTCACCGTTCCAGCGGGGTTCGAATGGACCAAGCCCGGCAGCCGCCGCGAATACCTGCGCGCACGAATCGAAGAGGGCACGGTGCGGATCTACAAGAACCAGAGCTCCGGTGTGCTGCGCAGTGCAGCTTGGGCCGAGGGGCTGGTGGAAGTGCGAGAAGGCACCACGGTGCGCGAGGGCGACAGCGTGGTGTTCATCCCCTTCAGCGAGCTACTTGGCTGACCGACCAAGCCACACGTTGCCCAGGGGCGAGGCATCTGCCGGCCCCAACTGGCTCAAGCGCACGTGCACGTTCATCAGCTGCTGCGCCGCGACGCTCCAGTCGTGGCGCTGGCGTGCGAACTGCCGGCCAGCCTCGCTCAACTGGCACATGCGCCAGGGCTGGTTGAGCAGTTGAGTGATCAGCAGCGCCAGTTGGCCGCTGTCATCGCTGCCCAGGTAATGCTCGCCATTGTTGGCTGCCAGGCCTGACACACCTTTGCTGGTGGTAATGACCGGCAGCCCGGCGGCCATGGCTTCAAGGATTTTCACCTTGGAGCCACCTGCGTAGCGCAGCGGTGCAAAGAACAGCGCCGAGCGCCGCTGCAGTTCGCGCAGGTCCGGGCGATAGCCGATCCACTCGATGCGCGGGTCGTTCCAGTGCAGTTTCCAGCTCGCTGGCAGGGCATGCCCGGCGATGGCCAGGCGCACGGCCGGGTTGCTCATCCAGACCTGAGGCAGGATTTCTTCGAGTGCCCATTCGATGGCTTCGAGGTTGGCGCCGTATTCGAAATTGCCAACGAACAGTAGGCGCTGGCTGTGGTAGGCAGGGTGCACGTCCTGGTAGTAGTCACAATCCACGCCATTGACCACCACGTTCACCGGCCGGCCGCTGATGTGGCTGATCAGCTCGGCATCGTGGGCGCTGACGGCAACCACTTCGCTGGGTTGACGTAGAACGCGCTGCTCCCAACGCCGATAGCGCCAGCGGTCGAAGGCATTGAGGGGACGCAACCAGAGTGGCAACCGGTCATGACAGGCCGCGCCCATCACTGATTCCAGATTATGCTCACTGAGCACAAAGGGCAGGCGGCGGGCCTGCAGGGCCTTTTCGAAGGGCTGGAAGCTGTAGCTATGTTCGATCTGAATGATGTCCCAGGGCTCGTCCAGCAATTGCTCGAAGCGATGGCGCAGACAAGGCGCTAAACCGTTGATGATGGCACGCATCGGGTAATCGATGATGGGGGAGGCCAGCAGGTTGAGCGGGCTGTGTAGCGGCCGCCTGGGCAGGACGATCAGACGTTCGACCACCGCCTCCAGTGCTTGCCGGGCGGCGTCACCAAGCGGGACTTTGGACTGCACCAGCAAGGTGATCCGGTGGCCTTGGCGCGTCAGTTCGCGCATAAGGTGGTATTGCCGGGTCTTGCTGCCGCTGGTGGTGGGCCAGGGCAGGTAGGGCAGTGTCCAGAGTATACGCATGGCCCCGCTACCTCATCGTCGGCTGGTGTGGTCGGTTTGGTATATTGCAGTAGCTTAGTCAATAAAATGGCCTGGTGGCCGTGCAGGTGGTCAGATAGCCAAGTATCTGGCGGAAGCTGCATGCAGCAATGAAGCGTTGCCGATGGTCGAGATTGAAAACCGCAGGTTTCAAGGAGAGGCGTGATGCGCGAACGCAAGGCGATGTTGATCCTGCATGGCAAGCAAGCCATGAACGAGGAGGTGCGCAGCGCCGTGGGCGGGCTACGCGAGCGCGGCTGGACGCTGGACGTGCGCCTGACCTGGGAGGCCGGGGATGCCCAGCGGTTGGTCACTGAGGCATTGGCCGCAGGTTTCCGACAGGTGGTGGCAGGTGGCGGAGACGGCACCCTGAGGGACGTGGCCGAGGCCATGGCGCAGGCTCGCTCGGATGCCAGCCTTGCACTGCTGCCCTTGGGCACGGCCAATGACTTCGCCAAGGCCGCAGGTATACCGCTGGAGCCTGCGGCGGCTCTGGACTTGCTCGAACAGCCGGCACGGCCGGTGGATCTGGGCAAGGTGGGTGATCAGATGTTTCTCAACATGGCCACCGGTGGGTTTGGCAGCCAAGTTACGGCCAATACATCCGAAGATTTGAAGAAAGTACTAGGCGCTGCGGCCTACCTGTTCACTGGTCTGTCTCGTTTCAGCGAGCTGCAGGCGGCATCGGTGGAGCTTCAGGGGCCGGATTTTCATTGGCAGGGCGAGTTGCTGGCGCTGGGTATCGGCAATGGTCGTCAGGCGGGCGGTGGGCATGTGCTGTGCCCCGATGCTTGGGTGGACGATGGCTTGCTGGATATCGGTATCTTGCCTGCCCCCCAGGAAATGATCGGTGCTTTGCGCGATCTGCTTGCCGGGGAGGGGTTGTTCGTGAGGGCTCGGCTGCCTTGGGTCGAGATCAAGAGCTCACAGGGGGTGGACATCAACCTCGATGGCGAGCCGTTGCAGGCCGACAGTCTGCGCTTCGAGGCGTGTCCGGCCGCGTTGCGCCTGCATTTGCCGGCGGACTCGCCCTTGCTCAGTCGTCCAGGCTGATGATCTTCTCGCGAACGGCGAACAGCACCAGGCCGGCCACGTCATAGATCTGCAAGCGTTTCATGATCTGCGAGCGGTGGGTTTCGACTGTCTTGATCGATAGGCCCAGGCCGTTGGCAATTTCCCGGGTCGACTTGCCGCGCACGATCAGACGCAGGATCTCCAGTTGGCGAGCGGTCAGGTTGTGGCGCTCGCCCGCCGTTTGCTTGCCGTCCTGTGCGTGAAGCAAGGCTTGGTTGATCACGGTATGGGCAATCGCCGGGCTCAGGTAGCGCTCGCCGTTGTGCAGGGCGGCCAGGGCTTGTTCCAGTTCGTTGGCCGTGGTGTCCTTGAGTAGGTAGCCATGGGCGCCGCTTTCCAAGGCGCGCATGATCAGCTCCGGATCGGTGTGCATGGAGAGGATCAGTACTTTGCACACGAAACCGTTTGCGCGCAGTTGGCTGAGAGCGTCCAGGCCGCTGGTCGAGCGCATGGAGATATCCAGCAGGACAATGTCTGGCGTCACGCGCTGCACCATCTCCAGCAACTGGCTGCCATCATCGGCTTCGCCTACTACCGAATAGCCAGGAATATCGGTCACCAGCGCACGGACGCCCGCGCGGATCAGCGAGTGGTCGTCCACCAGCAGCAATCTACAGGTCATGGGAGGCGGGAGTCCTGGCGCGCTCTTCGGTGCGCGGTGGCCATGGGAACAGCGCGTCGATCCGGGTGCCTTGACCCGGTTGGCTGGAGATGCTCAGCGTGCCTTGCAGAGCCGCCGCGCGTTCCAGCATCCCAGCCAGGCCTCGTTGGCCGGCTTCGGCCGGGTTGGCGGCGGGCTCGAAGCCCTGGCCGTCATCCTGGATCGACAGGCTCAGGCCCGCAGGCGTGCGGCGCAGGCTGATCGTGAGATTGCACGCATGGGCGTGACGCAGCATGTTGGTCACCGCTTCCTGGGTAATCCGGAATGCGGCCATGGAAACCGCTTCGTCGATACCGCCGAGGCGCTGATGGCACTCCAGGCTCCAGTGAACATCGCTGCTCTCCAGGGTACGCACCAGATGGGCCCGCAGGCTCGCCTCCAGTCCCAGACTGGCCAGTTGACGCGGGTTAAGAATCGCCGAGACGTCCCTGACATTGCTCAATGTGCTTTCGAGGGTCTTGCGCAGGGTCTGGCAGTGCTCTTGAAGCTCTGCCGGAATGCGCCGCTGTAGCCAGTCGAGCTGAAGCTTCGCGGCCGTGAGCGATTGGCCTATATCATCATGCAACTCGCGGCTTAGGCGCTGGCGTTCGCCTTCCTGGACCTTGAGCATGCGGTCGGCCAGTTCCGCTGGGCGCAGGCTGATTGATCTTGCCCACTGGCGCCAGTGCCAGAGGATCCCGATCAAGGCAATCGATTGCAGCAGCAGCAGGCTGGCGGGCAGGGGGAGGGCGCGCACGGCAAACGTTAGGTTGGCGAGCAGTGATCCCACGCACAGCAACGCGGTCGCCCAGCGCAGCAAGGTGGCGCGGGAGCGGCAATGCTGAGGGAGTTTCAAGCGTGGAAGCATAGATAGAAAAGCCACTGAATTGTTGCTGTTGGAGGCCTTGCATGGGACTGGTCAGAGGCTTTGGCGTCCTGCTTTCAAGCACTTGCCGACGACGGTTCACTCAATTGAACAATACCTGCGGCGCGTGCATTCAACTGCGTGCATGGTATCACTTCAAGTTGATTTGGTCGCGGTGGCCGGTGGCTTGAAACCTCAGGTTTTTCGGGGCCATGCAGGGGCATAGCCCAACTCGACAGATATCAAAACGCCATTATTCATTGAAATGGTTTTTCTTCAAGCGCAACTAATACGTACATGCCTGCTAGAGCGTTTTCCGAACTAAGAAAAACTTTGCGCTTTGTATTTTTTATTGTTTGTTCGTCACAAACGCTCAGTGCCGGTGACCGGGCACCACGACGGACGAGGCAAGATGGGTTTGGGACAGGTGAGGGTGGGTGCACAGGTCGCCGCGCGACTGGCAGGGCCCGCACAGTTCCGGACGTGGTTGCCCCAGGGCGTTCGCCAGTTCTTCGAGCAACAGGGACTGCTCGGCGGTATCCAGGTTCAAGCGGCCTGTCGTCGCATCGACCAGCTCCAGCTGCCAAGCCAGTAGATTCATGCAGGCCTGCAGCGTGCTCAACGCCTGCTCGCCCAGATGATGTTGCTGCTGGCAGACGGGGGCCAGCAGTTGCTGGAGCGCGGCGGTGTAGCGGGCGACTTCAAGCAGCCCAAGCGCGTCAGCACGACGGGCAAGGGTGTCGAGCGTCTCGTTCAGGCATTGGCATGCATCGGGATCGTTATCGATCAGCTCCAGATGCTGAAGGCATTCCTGGGTTTTGGTTAGCCATACCTGTGCATCCAGCAGGAAATCCTGCAGGGCGCCGTTGTTCAGTGGTGCGCTGTCCATCATGAAACGCCTGCGCACGGGGCAGGAGGATCTGCGCTTGGCAACACCGAGACCGTCGCTAGCAAAGCCTGACTCCATTCATGCATTGAGAATGGCGTCACATTAATGGCTATTGGATACGGGGAACATCAGGTCGCACCCGATTGCTACTAGGGGATTCCCTGATGGCGGTCGGATAAATGATGAGTCGGCAATGGATATGTCCGCGCAGGCAGTAAAGCATGATGTTAAAGTGATATCAAATGTCGGCAATACAATTTCCCTGAGGGGTCAAGCTGCGCGCAGTTGCGCCGATACAAGACAGATGAATTCACATTCCTGACTCAAGCCTGGGGGTTTCCAATGGCTGGTATTCTCGATACGGTCGATCAACGTACACAACTGGTAGGTGAGAACCGCCTGGAAATCCTGATGTTCCGACTGGCGGGGCGCCAGTTGTTCGCCATCAACGTGTTCAAGGTTCAGGAAGTGCTGCAACTGCCGAAGCTGACCTTGATGCCGCAGCGCCACGCCTTCGTGTGTGGTGTGGTCAATTTGCGTGGCCAGACACTGCCGGTGATCGACCTCTCTCAGGCGATCGGTATGCGGCCCCTACAGCCCGGCCCGGATAGCACCATCATCGTCACCGAATACAACCGCTCGGTGCAGGCCTTCCTGGTTGGCGGCGTCGACCGCATCGTCAACATGAACTGGGAAGCCATCATGCCGCCTCCGTCCAGCGCCGGTCGCCAGCACTACCTGACGGCGATCACCAAGGTCGATGAGCAGTTGGTGGAGGTGATCGATGTGGAAAAGGTCCTGGCCGAGATCGTGCCCTACAACACACGCGTCTCGCGGGACAAGCTCGATGACCCGGTCCTGGCGCGCGCCCGCGGTCGTGAAGTGTTGTTGGTGGATGACTCCAGCGTGGCCTTGGTTCAACTGCGCGAGACTCTATCTCAGCTCGGCATGAAGCTGCACGTGGCAAGCGATGGCCTGAAGGCATTGCGCATGCTTAAAGGCTGGGCGGATGCCGGAGAAGATGTCTGTGAGAAACTGCTGATGGTGTTCACCGACGCGGAAATGCCCGAGATGGACGGTTACCGCCTGACCACCGAGATCCGTGGCGACGCGCGCCTGCGTGGGCTTCACGTGGTGCTGCATACGTCGCTGTCGGGCAGTTTCAACGAATCAATGGTGAAGAAGGTTGGCTGTGACAACTTCCTTTCCAAATTCCAGCCTGACCGCCTGGTGGATGTGGTGCGACAGCGCCTGATGCTGGATCACGCCACAGCCTAGTGGCCTGCCGTGGCCGGGTATAAGCTTGGCATTTTCGGCTGGCACGAGGCGGGCAGGGATGTTTTTGAGTGCGTTGTATCGATACCCGGTGAAATCGGGGCAGGCCCAGAGCCTGGTGGACTCGCCGGTTGACTTTCTGGGGGTGCGGGGTGACCGGCGCTGGATGGTGGTGGAGCAGGACAATGGACGCTTCCTCACCCAGCGCGCCTGGCCAGGCCTGGGACAAATCAATGCCAGCTACGACGAGCATGGGCAACTCTTGCTCCAGGCCCCAGGGCAGGCGCCTTTGGCCGTTCCCGTACCCGGAGTCGATGACGACCTGCGTGGTGTTACCATTTGGCGTGACACACTGCGAGTACCGGACGCCGGCGATGCCGCCGCAGCCTGGTTGAGCGAACTGCTCGGCAGGTCGGTTCGCCTGGTGTATTGCCCAGAGCAGCGGGCGCGTTATCTACCTAATGGCTATGGCCTGAACAGCGACCGGGCGGCGTTTCCGGACGGGTTTCCGTTACTGCTGATCGGGCAAGGGTCGCTTGACGAGCTGAGCCGGCGGATCGGACGCCCCATGGAGATGTTGCGGTTTCGCCCGAACCTGGTGGTGGAAGGGGCTGCGCCTTTTGCCGAGGACGGCTGGAAGCGGATTCGCATTGGCGAGTTGACCTTTCGGCTGCTCAAACCTAGCGTGCGATGCATCTTGACCACGCTTGACCCTGCCACGGGGGAGCGCAGCGCGGATCGTGAGCCTTTGACGACACTGAAGACGTTCCGGGAGAAAGAAGGGGACGTGTTGTTTGGGCAGAACGTGGCGGCCGATGGACCTGGGGCGTTGCGGGTAGGGATGGCGGTCGAGGTGATTGAGTAATACGTTCTGGCTGGCTCGTTTGTTCGTTGGTGGTGGTTGAGGGGCGTGGGTTTATCCGTTTGATTTGTTGACGGTTAGTCACCCTTGCGCCCTCACGGCGGGTCACTTTGGTCTTGGCC
>NZ_KV793307.1:0-54908 GCF_001808425.1 Pseudomonas sp. HMSC08G10
CGGAAATACAGGGTTACTTCAGACCTTCCCTAGGGATTCATAAGCAAAAACGCTGTTGTTACTCGTATCGACAATGGGTTGGAACGCCATCGTGAAGTCGAAACCGATGTGTGAATTATCCCGGCAGCTGCGGCAACCATGGGGCCTTTGAGGTTCGACAGGTATGCGTTGTATAGACATCTTGGGAGCCTCACAGGTAGGGGAACGGGGGTAGGGCTCCATGCCGGCATCTTGGAGAGCTCAAAAGCGCTTCTCAGTGTCGGCAGTATTGCGCCAATACCTATACAAAAGGAAGCCAAGTGTATAGATATTTTCACATTTTATGGGGGTGATTATGACAAACAAGGCAGTGAAAATGCCGCTTATAGCTTTTTTTGTTGTACTTCAGTCGGTTGTTGTACAAATCGGCCCGACTGATGCCTGGTGACCCAAGGCGCTTTGCATAACCGCTGGCGAGTCGGCAGCAAAGCGCCGTCGTTGATCAGGCGAGGCGATTCTTCTCTCAAGCATCAATGTCTTGGTCTTCCCAGCCACGTGGGTTTTCTTCCACCAGCTTGGTCGAGTTCTCGCGTTATGGGCGGTAATGGGGTGTCTGGTCCATTGCCATGAGCATCCTCCTTCAATCCACTGGGCGGCATGTGGACATGCAGTTGGTGGCGCCGCTGCTGCGCCAGTTTGTTCAGAGGTCTCATGATGGGCCTCCCTCTATAGGCGGTTTATTGGTGAGCCAGAGGGCTTGATCACCAGTAAATCCCTAATTGCATGACGTCTGCCCCGAGGCTGACCAGTGGACGTGGCCCTGATGGGCGGAGCCGGTCACACCGACGACCGTTGCGCTTTCCTGCCGATCTCTGATTTAGAAACCGTGCTGCTTGGCGACAGCGTTCTTCAATCATCTCAGCGCGACCATGCACCGTTTTTCCTTAGCTCAGGCGGCAGGGCGCTCTGACAACCTTCCCGCCCATCCAGCATGGATGGAAAGCCAGTAGCGACCTCCGCCGGGCCGTAGTACGGTCCGCCTTCAACAGACCACCCGGTTCGTTGCGTTCACGCCCATGGACCGGGGCGCTCATGACCTGGAGGGTCGAATGGAAGTCGCTCGAAAGATCAATCAAACAGAATTGGATGCTGCCCTGGTAGCGTTTGCCCGCTACAAGATTGGAGAGATAAAGATCTTCGATCTAGAGCAGGCCATGAGCTTCGAAGCGGGTGAAGCGCTTTCCAAGAGCGGGCTGGTCAGGTTCTCCATTACCAAGATGGTGTCCGGTCGTTATCGCATCAGCGATGAAGGGGAGCATGCGATTACAGAGGTTGGCCGGGAGCGGCTGCAGGCGATCCGAGGGTAACGCGGTCGTCGGGCGGTCGCCGGGCAACCCAATACGGTGTGCCGCCAGATGCGACACGTTGGCCCCACGACAATATTAGGTACCTACACAGTGATCCGTGGGACCGAACGTGGTTGAAGCCACTCGTCTAACGCGGGGCACTCTATGCGCACCGATCATTCTCAGTTTTAGGCACAGGCTTCCTGTGCGCCAACGGGAGAATGACCATGGCAATCGAAAGCAACGATCCAGACGTGACACGTCCACCTGTTTCCAACAGCGTTCCCGACTCGGGAGAAGGCCATGGATCGGGTTTGGAGAAGGCCAAATCTGAGCCCAAGCAAGAGGTGGGCGAAGCATGGTCGGATAACCGGCCTGAAGATTGGAATCCTCCCCCTGGCGACCCTGGGACTGGCCAAGGTGTTGGGGCTGCGCAGGATGACGACACGGCGAAAGTCGACGAAAAGCAGAGCGGCGCCGCGCCGCGAAGCAGCGATTCAATACCGCTGGCGGCGGACGACGATGCTCCGGTAGAGCAAGAGATGAAGGATGTGGACGCTAACAATGCGGTGTCCAGTGAGCATCCGAAGCCATAGCCTAAGCGGCTCCTGATTTTTCAAGCGAGTGTCCGGCGGACTTGGAATGCGAATTGCTCCTTCTCGAACACACCTTGCCGTGGGGGCTGCGCGATGCTTCGGGAGGAGATCTATTTCACTGTCGTGGTGGTCTCGATCGTACTGGCCATCGACCTAATGGCTCTGTACGTCTATTTCAAGCGCAGACCGTAGGGACTGTTCGTTCAATGAACCTGGGTATCCCATTACCCAGGTCCGGGGAAAGATCCAAACCATCGGCCGTCAAAAGGTGGGGCAGTCATCACACAGGCCTGGCAGTAACTTAGCGCGTCACTATACCTTTGGTGAAAATCGCCCGGCGCTCCAGTCGATCAATCACCTGATGCTTGGCAACTCCATAGGTCTGGTCAAATGCCTTGCGGTCCACGTGTGGAAAGTACTTCTCAAGGCATTGCGCTACGAGGTCGTCAAAAGCCGATTCTGTGATGTAGCGATAGATATGGCGCAGATACAGGAAGCCAAACTGAAAGCCCAGGGTTTCACTGAAGTATGCAGTCGGTGTGAAGAAGCCGTTTTCCAGATCGATCGCCTGGGCGGGCCCAGAGCCGTGCAAGGGCAGCATGACGTTAGCCGCCCATAGGTCCATGTGGGAGATGCCGTGGCTGTGTAATTCATGCAACAGCTCGGCGGTGGCCTCGATGACGGTGCGAACGGCTTGTGGGTTGGCCCGGATGAGCGCCATGCCATCGATATGGTTGGCCAGGGATCGGCTGATGATGAAAAAGTCCTTCATCAGGCCCAGCTTGCAACGACTGAAGCCGTAGCCAATCAAAGGCGGAACCCGGGCGCCGCGACGGGATGCCTCGCGGGTGTTGATCAGCTCTTCCAGCGGCCAGTCGTACATGCCATTGCGTTTGGCCGTGAAACGTTCCATGCGCCACTTTTTCTTGAGCGAATCAAGCGGCTCGCGCTTGAAGAACAACGCGCTATCGGTGCATTCGAGCGGGGCGCTCATCCGTTTGGCGCCAGAGGGTTGCTCAATCAGGCGTATCAGCGCTTGTCGAGTGGATGACGGGACGGGTGATCGAAAATACAGCGTCGTGCGCTGATGTTTCACGCTGTGGCAGAACTCGTTGAAACAAAACTGAGCATTGCGTAACACGCTTCTTCCTTGATGGTGTCAATAGGCTATCAATTTTCGATTTTCACATTTCTTTCACATTTTTCCTATCCCTGGAACACCTTGGTTTTACCTGTCTAGCCACAACCCAGCCAGGCCATGGATAATCCGGCCGTTCAACGACAAGGTGTTGTATCCGTGGAAACGAAAAGCTTGATGGCCGAAGTGTTCTTCAGCCTGCCAACGCATATCTGGGTTCTGCCAGTGGCGGCTGTTATCGCCTATTTCGGATTGAAAATGGCCGAGGCTTCCACTGAGCGAACGAATGCGCTTCGGCTCGCCACCTATGCAGCCCTGGTGCTGCTGGCAGTGGTCCCCAACGGCATTCATGCCGTCGCTGCTCCTCCTTTGCAAACCACTGGCGGAGCATTGCTACCCAACTATGCAGGGCTGTTCTATCTCGATGCCTTTTTCGTGTTCGCCGGCTGGGCCATCAGTGGCGTGATTCGCACCCGGACGTGAGCCGTGACAAGTGCGATACTGGCTCTTGACGGGTGGCTCACAACGCGGCGCGAACCTTTTCGAGCCGTTGGAGGTCCAGACCCAGGAAGCCGTCAAATCCATTACATAAGGCTTCGTATTGCCCTGTCGTGCACCGCTGGAAGACAAAGCCATGCCTGAAAGAGAAAAGCGCTACCGTGCCTACCACCTTTTGAGAGAACTCGATTCCTTGACCTCCTCGACCATGAACCAGATCGCCTATGGTCGTGTGGGCGGCGCCGAGTGGAAAGGGATGTGCCAGGCGCACCGCAAAGCCTTCGAGGATTGGATGGCGTTCGCCGAATCGTTGCTCGAACCGGGCAGCGACAAAACCCCGGACTCTTCCTGACCTTCACGGCAGGTGCAGCACCGGTTGTCCGATTCTCACCCTTGACCAGTCGCACGTGGTTGCGTGCTGGCAACCATCCGCTATGGTGCCACTACCAACACACATAAGACTAAAGTCGTAGGAGGCGGCATGAGAATTCGCGGTGACGTGTTCTGGTCTTGGGCAGACCCCACTCTTCATCATCGAACGCATGACGAAACGCTCGACAGCGGTTCGTGTATTGACGTGCAGGTTCGATTGTCACGAACCGGTGCGACGCAAATGTTCATCGGCCTTTACGCACCGTCCGGCATGGCCTTGCATGAGGAGGCGTTCGACTCGCGTCCAGGCGAATCGATGACCCGTGCGCTGGCCTGGGGTGTCGGACGCGCCAGGAGGGTGGCAAGCGACCCGGCATTGCAGTCCGGTGGGCGCGCCAGCAAGCCCGCAGTCGTAGCGGTCTGCGGGGGGCGTTGAGTGGTCCTAGCGCATTGGGAGCGTCACCGTTTTAGGGCAGACGGTGACGTCCCGTCACGCATGTCAGTACAACAGCACATTCACCGTGGCGATCACGGTGACCAGAAACAGCACGCCCGCCGCTATTTGTAGCAGCGTCCCCACCACGCGACCGATCCAGGCACTGAGCGTGCCTTCAATGGCCGGACCGGGCGGCACGTGCGATTCACCGCTTGGCAGGGTGCCCAGACGCTCGGTGCGTCCGGTAAGCCTGCTACCGATCTTGCTCATCAGCAACGCCAGGATGAATGCGACCACGCAACCGGTCAGGCCATGGCTTTGGATGGTCTGGTAGAGGCTTAGTAGCAGAAACCAGCATTGACGCAGAAACTCAGCCATGGCGGCCACGTCTGTCGGCATACGGTGGGTTTCGGTTTGCCTTGGGCCAGGGCGCCTTTCTGCCGATGACCCTGCAACAACAAACGCGATGTTTAACCCAGAATAGCTATTACTTTGGTATGTGCCAGTTTTCAGGCAGCGGCCATCGGGGTTTGTAATTGTCTGATGTCATTACAGATAACCGCGTAACCCGTCCAGCGGTAATTCCAAGGCAAGAAAGCTGATGCACCAAGCAGCCTCGAAGGGTAGAGTGCCTTGCACCGGTTTTTTCAAGCGAGCAGCTCCGATGTCCTGCGCCTTTACCTTCATACAGTCTCCCGTTGGGACCCTCACGCTGGTCGCCCGAGGCGATTGCCTGGCTGCGGTGTTGTGGGAGCAGGAGCGGGAAAACCGTGTGCGTCTGGGCGCGCTGCACCGGGACGATGGACATCCGACGCTACGGGAGACAGCTCGGCAGTTAGGCGAGTACTTTGCCGGCAGCCGTCAGGGTTTCGAGCTGCCGCTTGATTTTGTCGGCACGGACTTCCAGCGCCAGGTCTGGGCCGCTCTGCTGACCATCCCCTTCGGGCAGACCCGCAGCTACAGCGATATTGCCCGGCAGATCGGCAACCCAAGCGCCGTGCGGGCAGTGGGAGCGGCCAACGGGCGCAACCCGATTTCGATCATCGCTCCGTGCCACCGGGTGATCGGCGCATCTGGCGGTCTGACCGGCTTCGCCGGTGGGCTGCAGGCCAAACAGTACCTGTTGGCCCTGGAAGGACGAAAGAGCCTCGCGCTGGATCTTTGAGCCCGTTCAACTCACCCAGAGGACGATCAGGCAACCAATCACCGCTGCCGCCGTCCCGACCATCAGGCTGTACTGCCGATGAGCACGCCGGGCGTAGGGTTGTGTTTCTCGCAGGAACTCGCCAGGTGTAGGGGCGTCCGGTCGGTGGCGTAGTCCTTCGGCCATCTCGGCCACTCGGCCATGAATCAACAGACCGACCAGATAATGAGTGCAGGCGTAGCAGGCCAGCGCCGTGGCTAAGTACTTCATGCCGCCAGCGCGCCCAAGGTTATGGCTTGGGCAGTCATCGACGTGGTGTCCAGCAGCACCAGTCCCTGGGCGTGCTCATCCAATGCTGCCAAGAGATTCCCTTGGCAGTCCCAGGCCGCGGTATGGCCGGCGCCGACGAAGGTATCGGCCGGCCCTACACAGTTGGCGAGCAACACCGGCATGCCCAGACGCCGGGCAACGTCTGGGTAATGCCGAAAGCCTTCGTCTATGCCCTTGGTTGTCTTGGCCACGCTGACCATATAGATGTCTGCCCCTGCCGAACGAGCCTGCTCGGCATGCTCGATGAACATCGATTCGTAGCAGATGGCCGGTGCGATGCGCTGGTTGCCCACCGTGAACACCAACGGATGCTCGCCAGCGATGAAGAATGGCAGCTCATCATTGTGCAGGCGTTGTTTGGCATAGAAGTGGGGCGGGGCGCCAGGGCGCAGGATGGGCATGCCAATGCAAATCCCGGTGGGAGCCAGCAACGGTAGACCGACGGCCACCGCGATGTCATGGCGGTCACAGAGCGCTTGCAGCGAATCGAGCAGGGAGGTGTCCGATGGTTGCGCCAATTGTTGGGCCAGGGTGGGTTCATAGCCGCTCAAGGACAGCTCGGGGAATACCACCAGCTCCGCCCCGCGTGCGACTGCCTGCTCGACGCAGTAGCGGTGACGGTCCAGGTTGCCCGGCAGGTCGCCCTTGCCGGAGGCCAGTTGTACAGCACACAGTTTCATGGCGATTCCATCCATGGAGAAAGCGGGAAGGCTGAGAATACTATCGGCCAGCCCGCCCAGGCCACCCCGCGCTGAAGTGATTCAGGAGGCCGGGTGCGGGGCGAAGCGCTGACGGAACCAGTCGGTGAGCATGGCTTTTTCCGCATACAGGCGATCGCTGCTGCTGGCCTGGTGGCCGGGGCGGCTGAGGTACATCTTGTCGCTGACGCGCTCCTGGGCGTGTTGTTCCGGTTGCCCGGGCTGGACGAGGGTGTAGCTCAGGTCGATGCTGGGCCAAGTGATCTCGCGCATGAAGCGCACATCGTAGGCCCGGCTGTGCCACGGCTCGAAGCGCCCTGCCAGGTCGATGTCGCGCACATCGATGCGCAGTTGCTGCCCAGGTTGCAGATAGCGCTGGCCGAGCCTGTGCAGATGCTCGGTGAGGGCCTTCATGACATACGCATCCGCGCCCCGTTCGTAGCCGTGGCTATCGAGGCTCGCATCCCGGAACTGCTCGGGATGATCGAAATGCACGTCCACCTGCGCGGTTGGTGCGCCTTGTGCCATGCTGTTGGAGGCCAGCAGCATCAAGACATAGGAGAGGGTGGTACGCATGATGCACCTCCACGGGCACAGACGGATCGCCCCTCCATTTTACGCCTGCCGCTGGGACAGCAGCAGAGGGTGGAAACAATGAGCCGTTTTCGGCGGGTGACTGCAAATACCCGTGGCCGCGATCTGGCCGTGGGCGACATCCATGGCCATTTCGACCGCTTGCAGCGATGCCTGGACGAGGTGGGTTTCGATCCTGAAGTGGATCGACTGTTCAGCGTGGGCGATCTGGTGGACCGGGGGCCGGCCAGCGAGCAGGCGCTGGACTGGCTGGCGCAACCCTGGTTCCACGCGGTACAGGGCAACCACGAGGCGCTCGCCATCGCCCACCTGCGCGGTGGCAGAGTCGATCTGGAGATGTACCGCTCTGCAGGCGGGGGCTGGTTTCTCGACCTTCCTCGTGCCGAACAACAACGCTACGTCGAAGGCTTCGCGCAGATGCCATTGGCGATCGAGGTGCAGACGTCGCTTGGACTGATCGGCCTCTTGCATGCCGATAGCCCATTTCCCGAATGGTCGACGCTCAAGGCTTTTCTAGAGGCTATGGACGATCCTGAAGTCCGAGAAGTCTGCCAATGGTCGCGTCGACGCCTGCGTGAGGGCGACACCGAGCCGGTCGGTGGCTTGCGCGCCTTGCTGGTCGGCCATACCCCAGTGCTGCGGGTCAAGCAGTTGGGCAACGTCTGGCACCTGGACACCGGCGGCTGGGCCAGCGGCTTTTTCAGTGTGGTGGACCTCAGGACGCTGAGCGTGATCAACCCCAGGCCAGGCGCATGAGCACCGCGCTGGCCAGCAGGATCAACAGCACACCCGAAGCACGCTCCAGCCACGGCAAGACCTGGGCGAAGCGCCGCAGCACCCGTCGATTGCCGATGGCCACCGCCACCAGCAGGTCCCAGCCCAGCACGATCGTGAACATCCACACACCATAGGCGAGCTTCCAGCCTGCACTGCTGGCGGCGAGCATGCTTGCCAGGCTTGCATAGAACAGGGCGTTCTTCGGGTTGAGGATGCCCGAGGTGAAGCCCATTCCCAGGTTTTGTACCCAACCATGGCCAACACCGACCTCGGCCGATTGCAGGTTGCTGCGTCCGGCATGGCGCAGGAACAGCCCGCCGATGTAAAGCAAGTAGGCACACCCGGCCAGTTGCAAGGCGATGAACAGCGCGCTGTCCTCCTGCAGAACGGAGACGCCGGTAAAGGCTGTGGCGATGAACACGCCATTGGCCAGGGCGATCCCCAGGCAAGCACCGCTCGCGGTACGCCAGCCGGCGGTGGCCGAGGCGCGAGCGACGAGGAAGAAATCGGGGCCCGGGGAGAGCAGGGCCAGGAAATGGGCAGCGGCGACGACGAGAAATTGCTCCATGGGTAGGCTTCTGTGGCAAGGAAAGCCGCAGTCTGTCGTCTCAAGCTTTGGGCGGTATTGAAGATAATTGCGCGGCGTGTGCTCCAGAGCGCGGAGCGGGTGGGCGGGTTTACCCGCGCGCTCCGGCGCCGTGTCGATATTGTCCAGGGGTCATACCCGCGTGCGCCTTGAACACCCGCTGGAAATGGCTCTGGTCGGCAAAGCCCAGGCGATAAGCAACCTGTGCAAGGTCCTGGCCTTGACCGAGCAACCCCCGCGCCCGGTTGACCCGCTCATTGAGCAGGTAGGCGTGTGGTGTGAGCCCCGTCGCGGCCCGGAACGCCCGGATCAGTTGGTAACGACCCAATCCAACGCGCCCGGCCAGATGCTCCAGGCTGATTTCTGCCAGCTCGCACGTCTGCAGCATGGCAATCAGCTCGCGCAGGGCGGGGGCGCTCAAGGCAGGGGGCGGGGCAGCATCCAGCGTCGCATGCGCAGCAAAGTCGTGGTCACCGATGAAGGCCACCAACGCG
Source organism: Pseudomonas sp. HMSC08G10 (assembly GCF_001808425.1). Taxonomy (NCBI): domain Bacteria; kingdom Pseudomonadati; phylum Pseudomonadota; class Gammaproteobacteria; order Pseudomonadales; family Pseudomonadaceae; genus Pseudomonas; species Pseudomonas sp. HMSC08G10. The sequence continues at coordinate 8,989 of NZ_KV793307.1, forward strand.
GCTTCCTTCTGCGATGTATCCGCGTCGGAAAACAACAATGCATTGAGCTGGCAGAACTGCCGATACACCTCAGCCGAACGCGTGATACGCGCAGGCGCTCCAGGCTCGGCAGCGCCAACGCCTGACTCCAGTCGCAGGCGTCCCAGCCACTGCGCATCCACATGCACCATCTGATAGCTCCAGGCCTGGCCTGACTCGGGATTGCAGGCATGCACCCGCTGCGCCGGGACCAGTACCAAGGTGCCGGGCGTCAGGCGCGTCTGGCCGTCGCCCGCGCCGGTGAACCAGCTGAGGCCGGCATCTACCGCACCGATGGAGAACGTCGGATGGCTATGGGCCTTGTAGCAGGCGCGGCTATGGCAGGCGCGCCGGCTTTCCACGAAGGGCAGGGCCGGGTCGCGCCAGATTTCGCTGTTCGAGAGGGTCATGCAGGGCCTGCTTCGCCGAGTGCCGGAGCACGCAGTCTAAACTGCTGGCCACTGTTCCGGCCATTCACTGCGCCACTGTACTTGACGCAATGCACACCCGGCGCGAGGCTGCCGAGGTCCTGAAGGAGAAGAAAAATGGACCTGTCGAGCTTGCTGCTGTTCATCCCCGCCTGTTTCGCCCTGAACATGGCGCCGGGCCCCAACAACCTGTTGTCGCTGCACAACGCCAGCCGCTATGGCCTGCGCACCGCCTGCATGGCCGGCATCGGCCGGTTGCTCGCCTTCAGCGGCATGATCGCCCTGGCTGCCATGGGCCTGGCGGTGGTGTTGCACACCAGCGAATACCTGTTCCTGATCATCAAGGTGCTGGGCGCAGCGTACCTGTTCTACATCGCCTGGCAGCTGTGGCGGGCGCCGGTGGGTGAGGCGGTCGTGGCGAGTGACCATCCACGTGGTACCTGGCGCCTGGCCCGTCAGGAGTTCTGGGTGGCAGCGGGCAACCCGAAAGCCATCCTGATCTTCACCGCATTCCTGCCGCAGTTCGTCTCGGTGGGCAGTGCCATGCCGGTCGCCGAGCAATTCCTCTGGTTGGGCGTGATGTTCCTGCTGCTGGAATGGGCGGCGATCGCCATCTATGCGGGCCTTGGGGCGTACATGCAGCGCTGGTTCGAGCGCCCAGGGCCGCGCCGAGTGTTCAACCGGGTCAGTGCGTCGTTGTTGGGGTGTGCGGGGTTGGGGCTTTTGGCGGCGCGGCGCTGAGGTCAGTCGCGATAGAACGTCTGCACCAAGTGATACCCAAACTTGGTTTTGATCGGCCCATGCACCACGCGCAGGGCCTTCTTGAAGATCACCTGGTCGATGGCGCCCACCAACTGACCTGGGCGGACTTCGCCCAGGTCGCCCCCGCGTTTGCCCGAGGGGCAGGTGGAGAATTTCTTGGCCAGCACGTCGAAGGCTTCGCCCTTGGCGATCCGTTGCTTGAGCTGTTCGGCTTCGGCAGCGGTCTTGACCAGGATGTGGCGGGCTTGGGCTTTCATGGGACACCTGTGCTTCGGGCAAAAAAGGGCGCCATTATGCCTGATCGCGCAGCTCTGCGCGGTCTCGGAATTGCGCCAGGGCTTCGGGGTTGGCCAGGGCGTCGGTGTTCTTCACCGGCAGGCCATGGACCACGTTGCGGATCGCCAGCTCCACTAGCTTGCCGCTGATGGTGCGCGGGATGTCGGTGACCTGAACGATCACGGCCGGAACATGACGGGGCGTGGTGTATTGACGGATCACCTGGCGAATGTGCTGGCGTAGGGCATCGTCCAGTTGCAGCCCCTCGCGCAGGCGCACGAACAGGACTACGCGCACGTCGTTGTGCCAGTCCTGGCCGATGGCGACGCTTTCGACCACTTCCTCGACCTTTTCCACCTGGCGGTAGATTTCCGCCGTGCCGATGCGCACACCGCCGGGGTTGAGCACAGCGTCCGAACGGCCATGAATGATCATGCCGCCCTCAGCGTTCTGCTCGGCGTAATCGCCCTGGGCCCAGACGCCGGGGTACTGACTGAAGTAGGCATCGTGGTAGCGGCTGCCGTCGTTGTCACCCCAGAAGCCCACTGGCATGGACGGGAAGTTGCGAGTACAGACCAGCTCGCCTTTCTCGCCGATCACGGGCTGGCCGTGCTCGTTCCACACCTCCACAGCCATGCCCAGGCCCTTGCACTGGATCTCGCCACGGCGTACCGGCAGCACGGGGTTGCCGAGCACGAAGCACGAGACGATGTCGGTGCCGCCAGACATCGAAGCCAGGCACAGGTCGGGTTTGATCTTGCGGTAAACGTAGTCGTAGCTGTGGGGCGAGAGCGGTGAGCCGGTGGACATGATCAGGCGCAGGCTGTTCAGGCGATGGCTTTTGGCAGGGTCGAGGCCTTCCTGTTCCAGGGCGGCCAGGTATTTGGCGCTGGTGCCGAAGGCGTGGATGCGTTCGGCGTCGATCAGGTCGAGCAGACGCTGTGGGCCTGGGTGGAAGGGCGAGCCATCGTACAGCACCAGGGTGGCGCCGACCGCCAGGCCGCTGGCCAGCCAGTTCCACATCATCCACCCGCAAGTGGTGTAGTAGAACAAGACGTCGTCGGCCTTGAGGTCGTTGTGCAGGCCGTGCTCCTTCAGGTGTTGCAGCAATACGCCGCCGGTGCGGTGGACGATGCACTTGGGCACGCCGGTGGTGCCACTGGAGTAGAGGATGTACAGCGGGTGGTCGAACGGCAGGGCGGTAAAGCGCGGTTCACCACCGGGTTGGTAGAAGTCGCCCCACAGGCTGACGCGCGGGGCAACGAACTCTTCGCGGCGGGTGTGCGAGCGGGTGTAGGGCACCACCAGCAGGTGTTCGAGCTGAGGCAGTTGGGCGGTGACCTGGTTGATCTTTTCGACTTGGTCGATGGTCTTGCCGGCGTACTGGTAGCCGGCGCAGGCGATCAGAAGCTTTGGGGCGATCTGACCGAAGCGGTCGATGATGCCGTGAAGGCCGAACTCGGGTGACGAACTGGACCAGATCGCGCCGAGGCTGGTGCAGGCGAGCATGGCGACCAAGGTTTCCCAGGTGTTGGGCATCACCGAAGCGACCCGGTCGCCGGCCTGGATGCCCAGGGCCTGCAGGGCTTTCTGCATGCCAGCCACATGGGCCGCCAATTGTGCGTGGCTCAGCACCTGGCGCTGGCCGTCCTCGCGTACGGCGACCACGGCGGGGCGGTCATCGCGCCGCATCAGCAGGTGTTCGGCGTAGTTCAAGGTGGCACCGGGGAACCAGTGCGCATCAGGCATCTGTGGACCTTCGCTGAGGGTCTGGGCGGGTGGGGTGTGCCACTGGACATGGAAATAGTCGGCAAGGGTCTGCCAGAAGGCCGGGCGTTGCTCGATGCTCCATCGGTGCAGCGCGGCGTAGTCATTGAGCTGGAGGTTGTAGCGCAGGTTTACCTGGCGGCGGAAGGCGTCCATCCGGCTGGCCTGGATCTGCGCCGTGGAGGGGCGCCAGAGCACATCATTCATGCCGAAACCTCCCACTTTCGATGGAATCCAGAGCCCTGTAGGAACGGGCGAACCTGCTCCTACAGGGTTGCGCTAGCTAAAGTGATGATGCGCAGCCCGGGTGGCTTTTACTCCACTTTAGCCTTTTGTACGTCTGGCGATGCGGACCAGACGCGATAACGCACTTCGATGTCCTTGGGTACATACAGCACGACCGGCAGCTTGCTGTTGTAACGCAGCATGAAGCCTTCACCGACCACCGGCACGAAGGCCTCGGTCTTCTTGCCGTCCGGGCAGGCCATCAGGGTGCTGGCGGGGCCGCCGACCTTTTCCAGCCGGTAGTAGCTGTAGCCCCAGCCTTCGAGGTTGTGTTCCTCGAGGCTGCCGGCCAGGCGCTGGCGGTTGCAGTCGACGGTAAGGGTCTTGCCGGCGAGGATTTCCAGCTGATAGGCCGACTCGTCGGCCTGGGCCGGCAGGTGGATGACCTGCCGGGTGAAGCCTTTTTCCGCCCCAGGGTAGGGTGCGACGTCCTTGAGCCCGGCAGCCATCACAGGCGCGGCGGCGGCCAGGGTCAGGGAAAGAATCGCGGTCAGTGGGAATGGGCGCATAGGGCCTCCTTGCAATTGAAAACGAATGCAAGACCGCGCCAGATCCCGGCTGCCCCTCACTGGGCCAGCCAACCGCCATCGACGTTCCAGGCGGCGCCACGGACCTGGCTACCGGCCTCGCTGCACAGGAACAATACCAGCTCTCCCAAGTGCTGGGGCGTTACAAATGCCACGGAAGGCTGCTTTTCGGCCAAAAGATCGTGTTGCGCTTGCTGAGGGTCGACACCGGCTGCGGCGCGGTCGTCGATCTGTTTCTGCACCAGAGGGGTCAGTACCCAGCCGGGGCAGATGGCGTTGCAGGTCACGTTGCTGGTGGCCGTTTCCAGGCCCACGACTTTGGTCAGGCCAACCACACCGTGCTTGGCAGCCACGTAGGCGGCCTTGCCGATGGACCCCACAAGGCCGTGTACCGAGGCGATGTTGACGATCCGCCCCCAGCCCCGCGCACGCATGCCCGGCAAGGCCAGGCGGGTGCCGTGGAAGACAGCCGAAAGGTTCAGCGCGATGATCTTGTCCCAGGTCTGCACGGGGAACTGCTCCACCGGCGCCACGTGCTGGATGCCCGCGTTGTTGACCAGGATGTCCACGCCACCGAACTCGCGCTCGGCCAGGGCGAACAGCGCCTCGATCTGGGCCACGTCGGACAGGTCCGCAGGGTGGTGGATCACCTTGACCCCGTGGCGGGCGATTTCGGCGAGTGCCGGGGCCGGGTCGCCGAAGCCATTGAGCAGGATGTTCGCCCCAGCGCCGGCCAGCACCTGGGCGATACCCAGGCCAATGCCGCTGGTGGAGCCGGTGACCAGTGCTGTCTTGCCTTTGAGCGTCATGCAGTTCTCCTTAGACGATGCCGGTGGCGTAGAAGGTGGCGATGACCACGAAAACCGCCAGGGTCTTGATCAGGGTAATACCGAAAATGTCCTTGTAGGCCTCGCGGTGGGTCAGCCCGGTGACCGCCAGCAAGGTGATCACCGCGCCGTTGTGCGGCAGGGTATCCATGCCGCCGCTGGCCATGGCGGCCACACGGTGCAGGACCTCCAGCGGGATGTTCGCGGCGTGGGCTGCGGCGATGAAGCTTTCGCTCATGGCCGCCAGGGCGATGCTCATGCCTCCGGAGGCGGAGCCGGTGATGCCGGCGAGCAAGGTGACGGTCACAGCCTCATTGACCAGCGGATTGGGGATGGCGCGCAGGGCATCGGCCAATACCAGAAAGCCCGGTAGCGAGGCGATCACCGCGCCGAAGCCATACTCCGAGGCGGTATTCATGGCCGCCAACAGCGCACCGCTGACGGCGCTCTTGGTGCCCTCGGCCAAGCGTTGGCGGATGGCGCCGAAGGCGCATACCAGCACCATCAGGATGCCCACCAGCAAGGCCGCCTGCACTGCCCAGATCGCGGTGAGCTTGGCCACATCGCTTTGCACCGGCGCACTCATGCCTGGCAGCTGCAACGTATGCGTGGCGCCATACCAGTGAGGAATCCAGTGGGTGAACACCAGGTTCATCACGCCCACCATCACCAAAGGCGACAACGCCAGCCAAGGGTTGGGCAGGGCCAGGTCGTCGGCGGTTTCCGGTTCGTTGCGCAGGTCATTGCCATAGCCTTCGCCGGCGCGCTGTGCCTTGTTGCGCTGGCGGCGCAGGTAAAGCATGCCGACGCTGAACACGAACAGTGTGCCGATCAGCCCCAGCCAGGGCGCGGCCCAGGCCGTGGTGTTGAAAAAGGTGCTGGGAATGATGTTCTGGATCTGCGGGGTGCCGGGCAGGGCGTCCATGGTGAAAGAGAACGCGCCTAAGGCGATGGTCGCCGGAATCAGGCGTTTGGGAATGTTGCTCTGACGGAACATCTCGGCCGCGAACGGGTACACCGCGAACACCACCACGAACAACGACACGCCGCCGTAGGTGAGCAGCGCGCACACCAGAACGATCACCAGCATGGCCTGGCGTGTGCCCAGTAAGCCAATGGCGGCGGCGACGATCGAGCGCGAGAAGCCGGAGAGCTCGATCAGCTTGCCGAACACAGCACCGAGCAAGAACACCGGGAAGTACAACTTGATGAAGCCGACCATCTTCTCCATGAACACGCCCGTGAAGGTCGGGGCCACAGCCGCAGGGTCGGTGAGCAGGACGGCGCCGAGGGCGGCGATGGGGGCGAAGAGGATGACGCTGTAGCCGCGATAGGCGGCCAACATCAATAGGGCCAGGGCAGCGAGGGCGATGAGCACAGTCATCGAGGGTGTCTCCAAGTCGTTGTTTTTATGGTTGACCGAGGAGATAGCGGGATTCGTGCCAGATTTGTAACGTATTGATTTGTAAGGGTTTTAGCGAATTATTGCCTGCAGGTGTCTCAGTATCGAGACGGTTGGGGCTGCTGCGCAGCCTATCGCAGGCTTTTCCAACGCCCACAACAGGTGGCGCTTCGTCTCTCTCTGCAGGCACTGGCGAAGCCTGCAATGGACCGCAAAAACGGTCCTACAACAATGTCTCTAGTTGGAGACCTTGGTCTCTTTACAGAGACTGAACCCCCAAGGCGATCATCTTCTTGTACAGCGTAGACCGCCCCAACCCCAGCGCCTTCGCGGCCTGCGGCACATTCCCGGCGCAACTGGCCAGGGCATCGGCGATCAATTTGCGCTCGAATGCCTCGCACGCCTCCCGATACCCCTGAGGTACTGCACCCGTCGGCGCGACGGGGCTCAACGGCCCTAGCGCCGAGCGCACATCGTCCACCCCCAGGCGCGGCTGATCCGCCAGCAGCGTCGCACGCTCCAGCACATTGCGCAGTTCACGGATATTGCCGGGCCAGGCGTGGCGTGCCAGCAATGCCTGGGCGTCGGGCTCGAGCTCGTACTGAGTGCCAAGCTCGGCCAGGATTGCCTCGCACAGCGCCGGCAGATCGTCCAGGCGCTCGCGCAGGGGCGGCACTTCGATGGGCAGCACGTTGAGCCGGTAATACAAGTCGGCACGGAATGCGCCGCTGGCCATGGCCGCCTGCAGATCGATGGAGGTGGCGGCAATGATGCGTACGTCGCTGCGCAGCATCTGGTTTGAGCCGACCGGTTCGTATTCCTTCTCCTGCAACACCCGCAGCAGCTTGCTTTGCAGGGCCAATGGCATATCGCCGATCTCGTCGAGAAACAGCGTACCGCCCTCGGCCAATTGCAGCTTGCCGCTGCGCCCCTTGCGGTCGGCCCCGGTAAAGGCGCCAGGAGCGGTGCCGAAGAATTCGGCCTCCAGCAGCGTTTCGGGAATGGCCGCGCTGTTGATGCTGACGAACGCCTTGTGCGCCCGGGCCGAGGCAGCATGGATGGCGTGGGCCAGCAGCTCCTTGCCGGTGCCGGTTTCGCCCAGTAGCAATACCGGGGAATCGCTGCCTGCACCACGGCGCGCCCTGCGCTTGGCCTCCAGGCTCGCGGCGCTGGTGCCGACGAACTGGGCGAAGCTGTATTTGGCCTGGCGTGCGCGCAGTTGCGAGCGGGTCGAGGCCAGTTCCTGCTGCATGCTCGCGTAGCGCTTGAGCAGCGGGGAGAGGCTGCGCAGTTCATCGAACAGGGCAAAGCCGATGGCGCCGATCAGCTCGTCGCGATCGTCATGGATGGGCAGGCGCATCACCACCAGCGGCTCGTTGGGTGTGTCGAGCATGTCCAGCAGGATCGGCCGGCCATTGCTCACCACATCACGCATCAGGCTGCCCGGGATCACCGCCTCGCAGGGCTGGCCAATGGCGCTGGCCGCATCGGGCAGGCCGAAACGCCGGGCGTAGCGCTCGTTCATCCAGACGATCCGTGCCTGGCGATCGACGATCACCGTGCCTTCGCTGGACTGCTCGATGATCTCGAACAGCGAGCGGATCGCCAGTTGCCGAACCTGGGGATAGTCCTTGAGGCTGTCGCTTTCTTGCATGGGCTGGGCCTTTGAAATGCAGTGGCGGTGATTATGACGACTGTCGGCCAGACTGGCGAAGACCCATCGACCGCTAGGCCCGTGGATCGAACGCCTCACGCAGCGCATCGCCAATGAACACCAGCAACGATAGGATCAACGCCAGGGCAAAGAATGCGGTAAAGCCCAGCCATGGCGCCTCCAGATGCTGCTTGCCCTGGGTCACCAGCTCCCCCAGCGAAGCGCTGCCCGCCGGCATGCCGAAGCCGAGAAAATCCAGGGCGGTGAGGGTGGTGATAGCCCCGGTGAGCATGAACGGCACGTAGGTGAGCGTGGCCGTCATCGCGTTGGGCAGAATATGCCTGAGCATCACTTGCCCGTCCGACAGCCCCAGGGCACGCGCGGCCTTGACGTACTCCAGGTTGCGCCCGCGCAGGAATTCGGCGCGTACCACATCCACCAAGGTCAGCCAGGAAAACAGCGCCATGATCCCCAGGAGCCACCAGAAGTCCGGCTCGACAAAGCCACTGAGGATGATCAACAGGTACAGCACCGGCAAACCCGACCAGACCTCCAGCAAACGCTGGCCCAACAAATCCACCCAGCCACCGTAGTACCCCTGCACGGCCCCAGCGGCAATGCCGATCAGTACGCTGAGCACGGTCAAGGCGAAGGCGAACAACAGCGATACCCGTGTGCCGTACAGCACCCTGGCGAGCACATCGCGCCCTTGATCGTCGGTGCCGAGCCAGTTGCTGGTGCTGGGCGGGCTGGGGGTAGGCACCTGCAGGTCGTAGTTGGGCGTGTCGGCACTGAAAGGGATCGGCGCGAACAGCATCCAGCCGCCCTGGCCTGCGATCAACTGGCGTACGTAAGCGCTGCGGTAATCGGGCTGGAACGGCAACTGGCCACCGAACTGTTGCTCGGTGTAACGCTTGAGTGCCGGCGTGTACAGCTCGCCTTTGTAGACGAGCAGCAGCGGTTTGTCGTTGGCCACCAGTTCCGCGCCCAGGCTGAGCACCAGGATAGCGGCGAACAGCCACAGCGAGCACCAACCCAGGCGATTGCGCCGGAAACAGCGCCAACGACGAAGCGCGACGGGCGAGAACATCAGCGGCCCCTCGCGTCGAAGTCGATGCGCGGGTCGAGCACGGTATAGCTCAGGTCACCGATCAAGCGAATCAACAGCCCTGCCAGGGTGAAGATGAACAGGGTGCCGAACACCACCGGATAATCCCGCGAGACCGCGGCCTCATAGCTCAGTCGGCCCAGGCCATCGAGGGAGAAGATCACCTCGATCAGCAAGGAGCCGGCGAAGAACACCGTGATCAACGCCTGGGGCAGCCCGGCCAGCACCAGCAGCATGGCGTTGCGCAGTACATGCCCGTACAGCACCCGGCGCTCGCTCAGGCCCTTGGCCCGCGCGGTGATCACGTACTGGCGGGAGATCTCGTCGAGAAAGGCATTCTTGGTCAGCAAAGTGAGGGTGGCGAAGCCGCCGATCACCAACGCCCCGACCGGCAGCACCAAGTGCCAGAAATAGTCGGCGACCTTGCCCAGCAGGCTGAGCTGGTCGAAGTTCTCCGAGACCAGCCCGCGCACCGGGAACCAGTTCAGCGAGGTGCCCCCGGCGAACAGCACGATCAACAGCAAGGCGAACAGGAACGAGGGCAGGGCATAGCCGATGACGATCAACGCGCTGCTCCAGGCATCGAAGCGGCTACCGTGGCGCACGGCCTTGCGGATACCCAGCGGTATCGACACCAGGTAAGTGATCAAGGTGGCCCACAGGCCTAGCGAGATCGTCACTGGCAGTTTGTCGAGAATCAGGTCGGTGACCTTGGCGCCGCGGAAGAAGCTTTGGCCGAAGTCCAGCCGGGCGTATTGGCCCAGCATCAGCCACAGGCGCTCGGGGGCCGACTTGTCGAAGCCGTACTGGCGCTTGATCTCTTCGATGAGCTTGGGGTCCAGGCCGCGGCTTGCGCGGGACTCGCCATGCACAGTCTCGACCCGCGCCCCCGGCGTGCTGCCACCGATACCTTGCAGACGCGCCACGGCCTGTTCCACCGGCCCACCGGGGGCGGCCTGGACGATCACGAAGTTGACCAGCAGGATCGCCAGCAAAGTCGGAATGATCAGCAACAGGCGACGCAGGATATAGGCCGTCATGGGCTGGCCTTCTGGCGCTCGGCCATCTGTGCGTTGGTCAGCGGCGTCGGGCTGATCTCCCACCAAGTATCCAGGCCTTCATCGTAGGCCGGCTGGACCTTGGGCAGGCCGAAGCGGTTCCACCAGACGGTCGAACTGCCCGGTGGGTAGTAGTTGGGAATCCAGTAGTAGTTCCATTGCAGCACCCGGTCCAGAGCATGGGCGTGGCGCAGCATGTCGGGCTGGGTGTCGGCCCGCACGAGGCCGTCGAGCAGGGTATCGACGGCCGGGTCGCGCAGCACCATGAAATTGTTCGACCCGGGGTCTTCGGCCGAGGCCGAGCCGAAGTAGTTGTACAACTCGCTGCCCGGGGAGAGCGTGACCGGATAGCCGGTGACGATCATGTCGTAGTCGCGGGCCATCAGGCGGTTGACGTACTGGGCGGAGTCGACATTGCGGATGTTCAGGGTGATGCCGATCTGCGCCAGGTTGCGTTTCCAGGGCAGCAGCAGGCGTTCGAGCCCCGACTGGCCATTGAGAAAGGTGAAGCTCAGCGGCTCACCATTGGCGTTCACCAACCGATCACCGTCGGGGCGCCAGCCGGCGGCCTCGAGCAGGGCCAGGGCCTGCAGCTGTTGGGGGCGGATGATGCCCGAACCGTCGGTGACCGGCGCGGTATAGACCTGGCTGAAGACTTCATCGGGAATTTGGCCGCGCAACGGTTCGAGCAGTCTCAGTTCCTGGGCGTCGGGCAAGGCGCGGGCGGCCAGCGGGGTATTGGAGAACACGCTTTGCTGACGGATGTACAGGTTGCGCATCATCTGCCGGTTGCTCCATTCGAAGTCCCAGAGCATGGCCAATGCCTGGCGCACGCGCCGATCCTGGAACATCGGCTGCTTCAGGTTGAACACGAAGCCCTGGGCCGTCTGAGGCTTGGACGGGCCGAGGTGGGCGCGTTGCAGGCGCCCATCGTCCAGCGCGTCGCCCTTGTAGCCCAAGGTGAAGGCCGTGGCGGAGAACTCGCGGTTGTAGTCGAACCCGCCGCCGCGCAAGACCTGGCGGGCGACCTCGGTGTCGCCGAAGTACTCGATGCGGATGCTTTGGAAATTGTAGCGGCCTCGACTGGTCGGCAGGTTGGCGGCCCACCAGGTGGGGTCGCGCTCGAACGTGATGCTGCGGCCGTTGTCGATCCGGCCGATGCGGTAGGGCCCGCTGCCGACGGGGCTGTCGAAGCCAGCGCCGTTGGTGAAATCGCGGTGCTGCCAGTCGTGCTCGGGCAGCACCGGCAGGGTGGCGAGGTCCAGGGCCAAGGTGCGGCCATGGGGTTGTTTGAAATCGAAACGCACCTGCCGCGGACCCTCGATCGTGACCTGGGTGACCTCGGCGAACTGGGTGCGATAGCGCAGGCTGCCTTTTTTCATCAGCAGGTCGAAGGTAAAGCGCACGTCCTCGGCGCGCACCGGCTTGCCATCGGCGAACGTCGCGCGCGGATCGATCTCAACGCGCAGCCAGGCGTCCTGTGGACCACGCTCCATGCGCCGAGCAATCAAACCATAGACGGTGTAGGGCTCATCGAATGAGCGCTCCGCCAGGGGCGCATACAGCCAGCCATCGACTTCGCTGACGCCGATGCCTTTGTCGATGTACGGCAGGACATGGTCGAACTGCCCGATCTCCAGGGCTGAACGCCGCAGGCTGCCACCCTTGGGGGCATCGGGGTTGACGTAGTCGAAGTGGCGGAAGGATTCGGGATAACGCGGGGCCTCACCGTAGGCAGTGAGTGCATGAGTGGGGGCGGCGTGGGCTGCGAGTGCCGTGCACAGCAAGAGCAGACCCCACATGCACTGTAGGAGCAGGCTTGCCCGCGAAGGCGTCCGTGGTGGCAACCTGGTTGCCGACGGGACGACGTTCGCGGGCAAGCCCGCGCCCACAGAGGACATCACCGGGACCGCAGGCTCAGTCCTGACGGCTGGTCACTTCGAGCAGGTGGTAGCCGAACTGGGTCTTGACCGGGCCTTGCACGGTGTTGACCGGGGCGCTGAAGACGACGGTGTCGAATTCCTTGACCATCTGGCCTGGGCCGAAGGAGCCCAGGTCGCCGCCTTGGCGGCTGGATGGGCAGGTGGAGTTGGCCTTGGCGACTTCGGCGAAGTCGGCACCAGCTTCAATCTGTGCTTTGAGTTCGTTGCACTTCTCGAGGCTGCTGACCAGGATGTGGCGGGCGGTGGCACGGGCCATGGGGTACTACTCCTTGGGTGAAAAAAACAAGCCTAGCGCACTTGTTCGGCAAATGTCTCGCCAGGCTTGGTGTACCGGTCACAAACGCTCGGCCGCCCGGCGCAGCAGCGCCTCGGTGGCGTCCCAGCCCAGGCAGCCGTCGGTGATCGAAACGCCGTACTTGAGCGGGCCCTTGCCCAGCGCCTGGCAGCCATCGAACAGGTGGCCTTCGAGCATCATGCCGATGATCGCCCGATCACCTTGCAGGCGCTGCTCCAGCACCTCCTCGAATACCGCGGGCTGGCGGGCCGGGTCCTTGCCGCTGTTGGCGTGGCTGCAATCGACCAGGACACGCCCGGTCAGGCCGGCCTTGGACAGGCCCTGGCGTGCCTGGGCAATGCTCGTGGCATCGTAGTTCGGACCCTGGTGGCCGCCGCGCAGCACCAGGTGGGTGTCGGGGTTGCCCATGGTTTCGATGATCGCCGGGTAGCCCTGGGCATCCATGCCGAAGTGGCGGTGCGGGTGGGCGGCGCTGCGCATGGCGTCGCAGGCGATGCCGACGCCCCCGTCGGTGCCATTCTTGAAGCCCACGGGCAGTGCCAGGCCGCTGACCATTTCGCGGTGGATCTGCGATTCTGTGGTACGCGCGCCGATGGCGGCCCAGCTGAGCAGGTCGTCGAAGTAGCCGGCGGCCATCGGTTGCAGCAACTCGGTGGCGATCGGCAGGCCGCGCTCGATCATGTTCAGCATCAGCCCACGGGACAGCGCGATGCCGCCGTGCATGTCATCGCTGCCGTCCAGGTGCGGGTCGTAGGCCAGGCCTTTCCAGCCGACCGTGGTACGGGGTTTTTCGACGTAGGCGCGCATCACCAGCAGCAGCTTGTCATCGACTTCGCGGCTCAGGGCGGCCAGGCGGTCGGCGTATTCCAGGGCCGAACGTGGATCATGGATCGAGCATGGGCCGACGATCACCAGCAAGCGCGGGTCGAGGCCGTCGAGGATGGCGCGCACGGCTTGGCGATGTTGCTGTACTTGCTGGGCGAGGGCAGTGCTGAGCGGCATCTGTTGCTTGAGCAGGTGCGGGCTGGGCAGACGTTGGCTGACGGCGGTGTTGGCAGCCTGGGGTTGGGTCAGGGGCAGGGCGAGGTTCGACGATTGCATGGCGTTTTTCCCTGGGCGGACGGCGGGTTCAGGCCCGCGCGGTCGGCCCTATCGAGGTGTTCGACAGATATTCGGTTTATGACTGCGTGCAGCATTGCCACCAGTGGACGACCGAACGGAGGCGGCAGGCTGGCCCGAACGGGATTGGCTAAATCGCCAGGCGTAGGTGTCGGCGTAGTAATAAGCGATGGTGTTCATGTCTGTTTCCTCAATGTGAATCGGTGTTTTCTAGAAGCCTGAAACGCAAAACCCCCGGTCGGGGGGCCGACCGGGGGTTTGAGTATTCTCGTGTTCGGCGGCCCCTCGAAGGTGGGCGCCGTGTGGGTATCAGCGGCGCCTAGTGGCTAAACCAATACCCAAAATAAAAGCTGGCAACGGCCTGGCAGCCAGCAACGGCCAGCACTGGGCGCGCGGTGCGACCGGTGTGGTTGGCGTGGTTGCGGATGCTGTGGGTCATGTTGCTCTCCAATGAATGAGCCCGAGCTTACTGCACCTCAAACAGGATGTTCAATGACTAAATGCTATGGCTCCGATCATTTTTGCAGCCCATCCAAGGCTCGGTCAGCAAGCGGAGCTGGCGAAGCCTGCGATGGGCCGCATCCCTCGATGAATCTCAAAGGGCGTAATGCTTGAGCTCCCGTGCGATCAGCATCCGCTGGATCTCGCTCGACCCCTCGTAGATCTGCGTGATCCGCGCATCACGGTAGTAACGCTCAACTGGATAGTCCTCCAGATAGCCGTAGCCGCCATGCACCTGGATGGCCATGGAGCACACGCGCTCGGCCATTTCCGAGGCGAACAGCTTGGCCTGGGAGGCTTCGGACAGACACGGCTTGCCGGCACTGCGCAGGCGTGCGGCATGCAGGATCAACAGGCGCGTGGCGTTGATCTGCACCTGCATGTCCGCCAGCAGGTTGGCGATGCTCTGGTGTTCGTTGATCGGCTTGCCGAACTGAATGCGGTCGCGCGAATAGACCAGGGCCGCTTCGAATGCCGCCCGGGCGATACCCAGCGCCTGCGCTGCGATGCCGATGCGTCCGCCCTCGAGATTGGACAATGCGATGGCCAGGCCCTTGCCCCGTTCGCCCAGGATGTTGGCGGCGGGGATACGGCAATTGTCGAGGGTCACCGCGCAGGTATCGGAGGCACGGATCCCCATCTTGTGCTCGCTGCGGTCCACCTTGAAACCCGGGTTGTCGGTCGGCACCAGGAAGGCCGACAGGCCTTTCTTGCCAGCCTCAGGGTCGGTCACGGCAAAGACGATGGCCAGCCCTGCGCGGCGGGCATTGCTGACGAACTGCTTGGCGCCGTTGATGACCCAATGGCCCTCGACCAGCTCCGCGCGGGTGCGCAGGTTGTGGGCTTCGGAACCGGCCTGGGGCTCGGTGAGGCAGAAGCAGCCGATCACCTCGCCGCTGGCCAGGCGCGGCAGCCAGGCCTGTTGCTGTTCGGGCGAGCCATAGGCCAGCAGCGGGCCACAGCCAACCGAGTTGTGGATGCTCATCATCGCGCCGGTGGCGCCGTCACCAGCGGCGATTTCTTCCACGGCCAGGGCATAGGCCACGTAGTCGGTATAGCTACCACCGAAGTCTTCCGGCACGACCATGCCGAGCAGGCCCAGCTCGCCCATCTTGCGCACCACGGCATCGTCGATCCAGGCGGCCTTTTCCCAGGCCTGGGCATTGGGCGCGATTTCGCCACGGGCAAAATCCCGGGCCATGTCGCGGATCATGATCTGCTCTTCGCTCAGTTCCAGGTCTTGCATCTGTGTACTCCCCGGCTCACAGGCCTTCGAAGAATTGGTTCACCCGCTTGGGATCGAGCCCGGTGAGGGTCGGCGGGTTCCAGCGTGGCTGCTTGTCCTTGTCAATGATCAGGGCGCGCACGCCCTCGATGATGTCGCCGTACTCGAACCACTGACGGTCCAGGTGCAGCTCCATTGCAAAGCATTCCTCCAGGCTCAGGTGGCGGCCGCGACGCAGCATCTCCAATGTAACGGCCATGGCCAGGGGCGAGCGGCTTTCCAGCTGATCGGCGGTGGCCAAGGCCCATTGGTGGCTGTCGCCGATGCTCACGGTGCGCAGCTGCTCGAGCATGCTGGGCACGTCGGGCAGGGCGAAAAAATGGTCGATTACAGGGCGCAAACGGGCCAGTGGGGCATCGTCGAGTGTCTGGGTACCGAGCTTGGCCAGCAGGCCCTGGAGGTCCTTGAGGGGGTGGTCGCCGAATGTCAGTTTGTCCAGGCCAGCGTCCAGGGCGGCGATCTTGTCGCTCTCCAGGAACCAGTCGGCCAGGCCACAGTACAGCGCGTCGGCGGCCTGGATCTGTGCGCCGCTCACACCCAGGTAGGTGCCCAGCTCGCCGGGTACGCGCGAAAGGAAGTAACTGCCGCCGACATCGGGGAAATAACCGATGGCCACTTCCGGCATGCCCAGGCGGCTGCGCTCGGTGACGACGCGCATGTCGGCGCCTTGGGCCAGGCCCATGCCTCCGCCGAGGGTGAAGCCGTCCATCAGAACCAGCACCGGCTTGCGGTAGTGGTGGATGCACAGGTCGAGGGCATATTCCTCGACGAAGAAGTCTTGATACAGGCTGCTGCCGGCCTTGTAGCTGTCGTGCAGCGAGCGGATGTCGCCGCCGGCGCAGAAGCCCTTGGGCCCTTCGCCGCGCAGCACCACAGCATGGACCTGGGGATCGGCCGCCCATTGGTCCAGGTGATGCTGCAGGCTGCGCACCATGTCGAGGGTGAGGGCGTTGAGGCCGGCAGGGCGGTTGAGCGTCAGGTGGCCGATGTGATTGCGGATTTCGGCCAGGACATGGGCCTCGGAATGAGCGTGCGCGGTCATGATCGCGGTCTCCCTGCTTTGTTATTGATTTTCCAAGTGAAGTCTGGAAGTTGTGCTGGAGGATCGCAGGATCCTGTCATGCGAATATGCCATGCACAATTGGTAAATCTGCAGTGGGTTTCTGCATTTTTACCTGATGCGCTCCCTCCAGAGGCGTTTCTCCACAGCAAGCAGGGGCCGTCTCAGTCGCCGGTCGCCTGCTCCGAGGTGCTGCCTGTGGCTTCGGTTTGCGGCCGTGTGCGGCTGACCCACCAGCCGAACACGGCGGCGGTGAAGAACATGATCAGGCTATAGAGCGCTGCAGGCACGGCCATGGTCGGGTTGTTGAGCAGCGACGGGCTCAAGGCCAGCGCGATGGCCAGGGTACCGTTATGGATGCCGATTTCCATGCCGATCGCGATCGCCTGACGTCGGGGAATGTTCAGCAGACGTGGGACCCAGTAGCCCACGCCGAGGCTCAGCAGGTTGAACAGCAGCGCCGCGCCGCCGACCACCGGCGCGTACTGGACGACGGTCTGCCAGTCCTTGGCCAAGGCCAGCACGATGGTGAAGGCCAGAAACAGCGCTGCCAGCAGTTTCATGGGTTTTTCCATGCGGGCGGCGAATGCGGGCGCGGCGCGGCGGATCAGCATGCCCAAGGCGACCGGCAGCAGGACGATGGCGAACACCTGCATGACTTTGGCAAATTGCAGAGGGATGGCCTGGTCCGAGGCCATGAACCAGGCCAGCGACAGATTCACCAGCAGCGGCATGGTCAGGATGGCGATCAGCGAGTTGACCGCCGTGAGGGTGATGTTCAATGCCACATCGCCGTGGGCCAGATGACTGAACAGGTTGGCCGTGGTCCCGCCCGGGGAGGCAGCCAGCAGCATCAGGCCTACCGCCAGGGCCGACTCGAGGCCAAAACCATTGGCGATCAGAAAACACACCAGCGGCAGCAGCACGATCTGGCAGGCCAGGCCGATGATCACAGGTCTTGGGTATTTCACCACCCGGGTGAAATCGGCCAGGGTCAACGACAACCCCAGACCCAGCATGATGATCCCCAGGGCGATGGGCAGGATAGCGGTGAGCAATGGCGAGGCGGTCATGGCGGCATTCCTTTGGCAAGTTCAAAGGAGTCTAGCCGCAAGTTGGCGACAGCCCGATTGCAGGCCAAACGTCGATCACCGAGGCGATTTGCCGCTTGAAGCTTGCCTGCTGCCCCTCTAGCATGCCCGTTTTTACCGAGGATTAGCCCCCTATGCCGTTCCAGCAAGGTCTGCTCGCCAAACCCGTGCCGGCCCACGCCCGTCACCTGTTCTTCTCCCTGCACTCGGTCGAGGCGCTGCCCGCCGTGCTGGACGCCTTGCTGCCGCAAGTCGATGGCCAGAGCCTGATCCTTGGTGTGGGTACCCCCTTGGTCAAGGCGCTGGGCCGCGACGTGCCGGGCCTGCGCGCCTTCCCGCAGTTGGATGCCGTGGTCGAGAACCCCAGCACCCAGCACGCCCTGTGGCTGTGGTTGCGTGGCGCGGAGCGTGGCGAGCTGTTCCTGCAGGCCCAGGCGTTGGAGCAGATGTTGGCCCCGGCGCTATGCCTGGTCGATAGCGTCGACGGCTTCCTGCACCGCGGTGGCCATGACCTGAGCGGCTATGAAGACGGCACCGAGAACCCGGTGGATGACGACGCCGTCGAGGCTGCCATCGTCGCCAGCGAGCAGCCGGGTCTTGCCGGCTCCAGCTTTGCTGCGTTCCAGCTGTGGAAGCACGACCTGAACTACTTCAAGTCGCTGCCCCAGCAAGAGCAGGACAACATCATTGGCCGTCGCCTAAGCGACAACGAAGAGCTGGACGACGCCCCCGCATCGGCCCATGTCAAGCGCACCGCCCAGGAAAGCTTCGCCCCTGAAGCTTTCGTCGTGCGTCGCTCGGTGGCCTGGGCGGACGAGCGTGGCGCCGGCCTCGCGTTCGTGGCCCTGGGCCATTCGCTGGATGCCTTCGAGGTGCAGCTGCGACGCATGAGCGGGCTGGAGGATGGCATCATCGATGGCCTGTACCGCTTCAGCCGTCCGCTGACCGGTGGCTACTACTGGTGCCCGCCGATGGGCGAGGCGGGGCTGGATCTGAGCCTGTTGCTGCAGGCCTGACGGCAACGGCCGCCGGCGAAGCTCGGCGGCCTTTCGTTACGCGCATCCTCCATCGGTGAATTGCGCCTCTTCGCCCCTTAGCCTGATCCCGTGCACTCTCTAGTGCTGCTGAGGGCTTTCCCCTGCATAGAAACAAGCTTGGCGCGCCAAATAAGCGCTCGCCGCTTATTTAATGCCACCGGTCTGGCAAGTGTCCTAATAAAGCGAATCCCCTTAAGTGGCCGTACTCCCACGTTATGTACGGCCCGGCGCCGTGCATCCCTTCAGCCACAAAAGGTGAAAGACCATGGCTAACAAAGAGACCAGCAAAAGCGGCAGCCAGGGCGGATCGAAAAACCCAGGCAACTTCGCTAACGACCGGGAGAAAGCCTCCGAAGCCGGCCGCAAAGGCGGGCAGCAATCCGGCGGTGGCCGGTCGAGCGACTCCAGCCGCAAGGGCGGCCGCTCGTAAGCAAGGCAACGCAGTGCCGGGCCTGCCTGGCACTGCGATCAACTGGCCAGGAGGACACGCCATGCGAATAGCTCCAATGCTTTGCCTGTTGTGCGGCCTGACGCTGCTCGGCGGCTGTTTCGATCGCGACGACGACCACCCGGCGAAGGATGCTGACCCCAGCAAGCCTTCGTTGCAAATGCAACAACCTGACAAGTCGGCCACCGAGCCTGCTCCCCAATCGCAACCGATGCCATCCCAGGATCCAGACAATTGATCGCGAGGAGTAAGGCATGAGGGTGATGACCTGCGAGACCGCCGTCCCGGTGACGCCGGCCCCGGTCCCGAGCCAGAGCCTGGAGCGGCGCTACCAGGCCTTGTTGGCGGGGCGATGCACCGATGGCCAGCAGTGGCTGGAAGACCAACTCGATCGCGCCGACGCGCTGTCGGATGATCTGCCTGCTTCTCCTGCGCAGCTGGACCACTGGTCCGCCTGCCGTGCCGCCAGCGTGGCCGAGCAGTACGCGTTGTATCTTCAGACACGGCGTCAAGGGGGGGCGCGCCGCTACTTTGCCAATCGATCCCAGGCTTTGTGGTTTTTGCAACAGGTTGCGCCGACCAAGGCTGTCGACGGTGCTTGGCTGCAGGGTGTCCTGCATCATTGGCATGACCCGCGCTACCACGGCCTGATCCGTACCTACCTCGAAGAACTCGGCGAGGGCGACCCGCGTTGCAATCATGTGCTGATCTACCAGCGGCTGCTCAGTCGTGTGGGGTGTCAGGAGCTGTTGCCCTTGCCCTCGGCGCGTTATCTGCAAGGCGCCCTGCAATTGGCTTTGGGACAGCACTTCGATGCCTTCCTGCCTGAGGTGATCGGCTACAACCTGGGCTATGAGCAACCCCCGTTGCATCTGTTGATCACCACCCATGAACTGGCGGAACTGGGTATCGATGGCCACTATTTTCAACTGCATGTGACCATCGACAATGCCGCCAGCGGTCATGCCCGCAAGGCGATCCATGCGCTACGCCAACTCTGGCCGGGGCAAGAGGATGAGGCGTTCTACCGACGCGTCCGGCGTGGCTACCGCCTGAACGACCTTGACACCGACACGCCCAGCCTGATCGCCAGCTTCGACCTGGAGGGCGAACTGCTCGCTGCCTTGGAGCGCAAGCGCCTGTTCGGTCAGCGCATGCATTCAGACCATTGCCGGTTGCAGGGGCGCACCCTCAACCAGTGGCTGAGCGCTCCGGGCGCCATGCCGGGCTTGCTCAAAGCGTTCGAGCAGCACGGTTGGGTGCGCCGCGGCGAAGATCCAGCCAACAGCCGCTTGTGGAAATTGATCGAGGGGCCTGACGCGGCCATGTTCGGCGTGTTCAGCGCCTACGAGAAGCAACTGTGGCACGACTGGATCGCCCAGCACTGGGAAGGCAACGCTGTGCGTCGCGTACTGCCAGGCAGTTGGCAGCTCGACTTCGCTCCGGATGATGCGTCGCTCGAGCAGGCGCCGGTGCAAGACCTGATCGCGCGCATGGCCGGCAATGGCCACGCCTCGCCCGAGGGGCTGCGCGCCACCCGCGCCTACATCCAGGCCACTGGCCTTGCCCAGGAGGAGCCCTACTGATGCAACTGAACCCGGAACAGGTCCAGGCCGATCAAGCCCTGCTGCAACTGGGGCGACGCCTGCGCGCGGACGGCTATCGCTTTACCTGCGTGACCCCTGCAACCCATGCCCGCAACAACGCCCGTGTAGGCAGCGAGCGGGCCCGCACGCTGCGCGACGTCTTCGGTTGGAGCCGGCCATTTGCGCCTGGGTTGATCTCGGCCGATGAGTTGCAGCAGTTGCAGGCGGCCCAGGTATTGGTGGGCGAGGGCGATCTGCTGCGCAGCACCGTGCGCTGGTCCAGCCTGGACGACTTGCTGCTGGTGCATTCGGCGTTTCCCACCGACGCCAGTGATGCGGTGTTCTTCGGCCCGGACAGCTACCGCTTCGCCCAGGTCATTCATGACCACCTGCAGCGCACCCCGAAACCCGTGCAACATGCTGTGGACATCGGCTGCGGCACCGGCGTCGGCGCCTTGCTCATCGCCCGTGCCGCGCAGCATGCGCAGGTCAGCGCGGTGGACATCAACCCGCAGGCCTTGCGCTACACCGCCATCAACGCGGCGCTGGCCGGTGTGGGCAATCTCTCGGTGGAGCCGAGCGACCTGCTCGACGGTATCAGCGGCACATTCGACCTGATCGTGGCTAACCCGCCTTATATGCTCGATGCCAGCGAACGCGTGTATCGCCATGGTGGCGGGGCGCTGGGCGCGCAGTTGTCCTTGCGGATCGTCGAACAGGCATGTGAGCGCCTCAGTCCAGCAGGCACTTTGCTGCTCTATACGGGGGTGGCCATCGTCGAGGGACGCGATGCCTTGCTCGAAGCCATCCGCCTGCGCCTGGCAGGGCCGCAATGGAGCTGGGTATACCGGGAAGTGGATCCGGACGTGTTCGGCGAACAATTGCTGGAACCGGGCTACGAACGGGTCGAACGCATCGCGGCGGTGGCCCTGACCGTGACACGCAATGGGTGAGGGCGTGCAGCAGCCTTTGAGTTTTGGCATCGAGGAGGAATACCTGCTGGTGGACCTACGCAGCGCGCGGGTGCTGGCCACCCCTTCGCTAGCGGTGGCCAGGCGCTGCCGAGAAGTCATGGGCAAGTATTTTGCCGAGGAGATGTTTCGCAGCCAGATCGAAGTCGCCTCGCCGGTGTTCACCCACCTGCACGAGGCGCAGGGCTTTCTGCTCGACAGCCGGCAGCGCCTTGGCGAGGCATTGGCCCAGGAAGGTATTGGCCTTTACTGCGCCGCCAGCCATCCCAGCGCCCAGTGGTTGCGCCAGCGCGCCCGGGCCACACCGCACTATCGCCAAGTGTTCGATGACTACCAGCACGTGGCCCGGCGCAGCCTGTTGTCCGGGCTGCATGTTCATGTGGGCGTGCCCCCCGGGTGCGATCGGATTCAGCTGATCAATCGCTTGCTGTACTGGCTGCCGCTGTTTCTGGTGCTGAGCACTTCATCGCCCTTGTGGGGCGGCCAGGATACCGGCTTCATGAGCTATCGACGTGTGATCTGCGCCGAGTGGCCGCACATGGAGCTGCCGGAGCCATTGGCGGATTGGGAGGCGTACCAGCGCTACCGGGCTTTGCTGGAGCGTACCGGTGCTTTGGCAAAGGAAGGGGACTTCTGGTGGGCGATTCGCCCGTCGCGGCGGTTTCCCACGGTGGAGTTGCGCATCTGCGACGCCTGTCCACGGCTGGAGGATGTGCTGTGTATCGCTGGCCTGTTCCGTCACCTGGTACAAGGCCTGGCGGTGGACCACTACGACGCCACGCCGGTCAACCGTGAAGTGCGCTGGATCACCCAGGAAAACTATTGGCGGGCCAAGCGCCATGGTCGGCACGTGCAGTTCATTGGCGTCCACGATCAGGCGCAGGTGACTGCCGAGGGCTGGCTGGCCCAGCTGCTGGCGCAGTTCCCGGCGGACACGCTGGATGCCCAGCGTGCAGCGCTAGAGGCCCAGCGCATCCTGCGCGAAGGCACCAGCGCGGACCGCCAGCTTCACTGCCTGGAGCAGGCCCGCAGTAGCGGGCGCGACGTGCGCCAGGCCCTGCACGCGGTGGTCGACCAGGTGTTGGCAGAAGGCGCCCAGCAGAGCGCTTCGCACCCCGTTGGCGGGTAAACCTGCGAAGAAGACGCCGGGTGTTTAAGCAAACGCCAGAGATCTGGCTTATTGCTCTTTGATGATCGAAATCTTGCCGTTGCGTTCGACAATGGCGTAGCGGATCTGCTCTACCGTCTCGATACCCTGGCTGTCGCGCGCCGATTCGAGGACATCATCCTCGGTCAGGCGGGCCTTGCGCATTCGCCCATGCAAAAAACGCCCGTGCTCGACCACCAGCGTGGCATGGCCATCCAGCACCCGGGCCAGGCGCCTGGAATTGAGCTTGGCCAGTGACAGCCCGACGTCCAGCACGATCAAGGTGGCGATCACCAGCATGGCGTTGATGAAGGAAAAGTCTTCGCCCAACAAGGCCTGTTGGGTCGCTTCGCCGATGATCATCAACAAGACGAAATCGAAGGTGGTCAGGTCGCTCAGGGAGCGGCGACCGGCGATGCGAAACAGCAGCATCAAGGCAAGGTACATGCCGGCGGCGCGCAGAATCGAGTCCATGGCAGCCCCCTAGGGATAGATGAAACTGGAAAAGTGCGCCACGCTGTCCGGCCCTAGGCTCACACGGCCTTGCAGACTGCCAGGCGTGTCGGCGCGCAGGGTCAGGTACAACATCGCGGTGCCGTCGGTACCGGTCTCCAACTGCAGCGCAAGCCCCTGGCCCGCGGACCGGGAGCGCAACGGTTGGGGCTGCAGGGTCTCGAGGCTCGCTTCGCGAAACAGCTCTCCATCCAGCAGGACCTGTACCTGCCCGTTATGCGGGCCACGTACCGTGATCTTCAGGTGTTCCGTCACGCCGCTGCGGCTCAAGCGCGCGTATTGCACCTGCACGCGTCCATCGGCGCTGCTGGCCTGGCCCTGGCTCAACGGGCCACGGCCAAACAGCCCCGCCAGGGCCAGCAGCATCACCAGGGACAGCACGTACCAGCCGACCCGCTCGAAGCGCCAGACCCGCTGCTGCATGGCCATGTTTTCCTCGACCGGCTGGTGGCGTGAGCGCTGTTCATCCTCGGTCATGGTCAAGACTCCGCTCAGGCGCGTTCGCCGCGCAACCAGCGTTCGTGGTAGTGCAGCAGCCGCGTCAGGCCATACAGCGCACCCTGGCGCAACACTTCGGTGCGATCGCCGAAAAAGCGCTGGCTGCGGGTGAACACGGCAATCGATTCATCCTGAAACGCCCAGGCAAAGCACAAGGTGCCTGGCGCGATACCGTCGGTGCCGTCCGGGCCGGCCACGCCGGTGGTGGCGATGGCCACGTTGGCAGTGCTGTCCTTGAGCGCGCCGAGGGCCATTTCCCAAGCTACGGCCTCGCTGGTCAGGCCGTAGCGTTCGATGGTCACCGGGCTCACCCCAAGCAGCCGTTGCTTGGCCTTGGGTGAATAGACCACGTAGCCGCTTTCCAGCGATTCCCCCACACCGGGATGTTCCGCTAGCAACGCGACCATGCGCCCGGCGGTGCAGGATTCGGCGGTGGTCAGCACCAGGGCGTGTCGTTTCAGGTAATCCAATACGTGCTGCACAGGGTCTTCGCGCATCGGGGTTGTCTCGTTGGAGCCTTTTGCGATGGACGCCGGCCTCGGGCAAATGGTTCAGACCGTTGCGCCTTACCACCCGTCGGTGCGTATGACGGGCCGAACAAACCTTAGATCCTGACACCGCCTCGAAAGCTGTAGTGACCCATCGATTGGCCAAGTGAGGAGGCGCACCATGCCCAACAAACCCCGCGACCAGTTCAGCATGCAGAACCCGCTGACTCAGTATCCGCACCCGCCATTTCCCGACCAGACCCAGGCCCCACCGGGGCTGGATGCGAACATGCAGCCCAAGCCCGACCACGGCGAAGACACCTACAAAGGCTTCGGCCGCCTGGCCGGACGCAAGGCGCTGATCACCGGTGCCGACTCTGGGATCGGCCGCGCCGTGGCGATCGCCTTTGCCCGCGAGGGGGCTGACATCGCACTCAACTACATGCCCATCGAGCAGGCCGACGCGCGCGAAGTGATCAAGCTGATCGGGGCCGAAGGGCGCAAGGCCATCGCTCTGCCGGGCGATCTGAAAGACCAGCGTTTCTGCAGCGAACTGGTCGATCAGGCCCACGAGCAGTTGGGCGGCCTGGACATCCTGGTCAACGTTGCCGGCAAGCAGGAGGCCCGCAAGGACATCAGCCAGATCAGCCACGAGCAGTTCGATCACACGCTCAGGACCAATGTCTATGCGTTGTTCTGGCTGTGCCAGGCAGCGGTGCCGTTGATGCCGGCCGGCGCGACCATCATCAACACCGCCTCGATCCAGTCCTACCAGCCGTCGGCCACCTTGCTGGACTACGCCACCACCAAGGCTGCCATCGTGGCTTTCACCAAGGCCTTGGCCAAGCAGGTGATCGAGCGCGGCATCCGGGTCAATGCCGTGGCTCCGGGGCCGATCTGGACCGTGTTGCAACCTAGCGGTGGCCAGCCCCCAGAGAAAATCCCAGAGTTCGGCTCGCAGACCCCGATGAAGCGCCCCGGCCAGCCAGCGGAGTGCGCGCCCCTGTATGTGCTGCTGGCTTCCCAGGAGTCGAGCTACATCACAGGTGAGGTGTTCGGTGTCACTGGCGGCAACCCGCTTCCATGAGCCGGCGCGAGTAAACCTTCCCGGCGCCGTGCAGTCCTTGAAAGTAAGGGCCCTGTAGGTGCTCAGGGCCAAGGAGGTGGCTGATGAGCTTCATCTGCCTATTGCGCGGCTGCCAGTGGGGCGCCGTCCTGGCCTGTGAATTCCCCGGGCTGCAGTGCCAATGTTGCGAGCGCTGTGGCGCGTTGCGCTACTGCCGGCCCGGGCAACCGTTTGAACCTGGAACCTAGGAGCTAAGCCATGGCCCGGGCAATCTGGAAAGGCGCGATCAGTTTCGGTCTGGTGCACATCCCGGTCAGCCTCAACACGGCGGTGCGCACCGAGCGTGTCGACTTCGACTGGCTGGACAAACGCAGCATGGAGCCGGTGGGCTACAAGCGCGTGAACAAGGTCACCGGCAAGGAAATCGACAAGGAACACATCGTCAAGGGCGTGGAGTACGAAAAAGGCCGTTATGTGGTCATCAGCGAGGAGGAAATCCGTAACGCCCGTCCCGAGGCGACCCAGACCATCGACATCTTCTCGTTCGTCGATGCCTCCGACATCCCGTTGCAACACTTCGACACCCCGTACTACCTGAGCCCCGACCGGCGCGGCGGCAAGGTCTACGCACTGTTGCGCGAGACCCTGGAGAGCACCGGCAAAGTGGCCTTGGCCACCGTGGTGCTGCATACCCGTCAGCACCTGGCACTTCTGCGGCCGCTGGAGGAGGCACTGGTGATGATTACCTTGCGCTGGCCTGAAGAGGTCCGTGGCCTGGAGACCTTGGAACTGGACAAAAGCGTCACCGATGCCAAGGTCGACAAGCGCGAGCTGGAGATGGCCAAGCGCTTGGTCGAAGACATGAGTGGGCCCTGGACGCCTGAGGACTATCACGATGCGTTTCGCCAGACCATCCTGGACCTGGTCGAGGAAAAAGCCGCCAAGGGCAAGATCAGCGTGGTGGAGAAGGGCGAAGGCGCGGCGGTGCAGAAGGGGGCCGATATCGTCGATCTTACCGAACTGCTCAAGCGCAGCCTCGGTGGTGGCAAGAAAGCCGCACCGGAGAAAAAGCCGGCCAAGCGTTCGCGCAAGGCCTCCTGAACGGGGGCCGCATCGCGGTCCATCGCAGGCTACGCCAGCGCCCACGACAGCTGAGTTCGCGCACCTTCGTGGCGAGCCCTGCAATGGTGCGCGAAGTGGCCCTTGTCATCCGGGGACCGAACCCTCCAGGCTCGCCAGGTAATCCCCAAACCCTTCTCGGGCCCTGCTATCGCGCCGGCTGCTGGTGGCTACGCTATGTCGGGCCGTCCAGACGATCTGCGCGCCGCTGGCCTCCAGAGCCCGCACCAAGTGTACGTCCTCATGGGCGGGCAACGGCGCGAACCCGCCTGCGCGCTCATAAGCCTGGGCACACACACCCAGGTTGGCGCCATGGACATGCCGGTGGCCCTCCCTAGCTTCGTAGCGGTTGCGGTAATGCTGGCGCAAGGCAGCGCTTTGCCATGGTTGCCAGCGCTCGACGTGCACGGTGCCGCACACTGCATCGGCTGCGAATTGCAGTTGAGACAGTAGCCAGTGCGCCGGTACCCGGCTGTCGGCATCGGTGAACGCAAGCCATTGCGCGTCGCGCTCGAGCATCCATGCCGCGCCCGTGCGGCGGGCGATGCCGACGTTGCCCGCATCCACCGCCAGGGTTGCCACACCATGGCGGAAGGCAATCGCGGCACTGGCGTCGTTGCAGCGGTCGAGCACCACCAGTATCTGCACCGTGCGGCCAGTGCGTTCGGCCTCGAGGGCGGCGCGTTTCACTGCGCGCAGGCAATGCCCCAGGCGCCGCGCCTCGTTGTGGGCGGGGATGACTACGCCGATCATGGGCAGGTCTCGTCCAGGTCCACCACGCTGGGCTGGCACGACCAATATTCGAGCAGAAAATCCGCCTCTTCATGACGCAACACTGGGTACAGCGGTAGGTGACGGGCGATCAGCTCGTGCACTTCGCGACCATCCTGCGGGCAGCCGACGATCGGGTGGCGCCAATGGCAGGCGAGCAAGCCGCCGTCATGGCTGAGGCTGGCCACCGATTGTTCGATTACCTGCAGCCAGTCGGTCGGGTCCAGGTAATAGCCGATCTCGCTCAGGACGATCAGGTCGAACTGGCCGCCGGGCCAATCGCCCGGCAGGCGGCCTTGTTCGACCTGAACGTGGGTGGCAGTCGCCAGGCGTTCGCGGGCAAGGCTCACGGCCGTGGCGTCGATGTCCTGGCACAGGAGCGTGGCGCAACGCTCAGCCAGCAGAATGCTCAGCTCGCCGTTTGCGCAGGCGGGCTCGAAGATGCGCCGATAACACTGTTGCGGCAGGCTGGCGAGCACCAGCTCGCGCTTGCGCCGCTCGTACCAGCGGGTGCGGAAAGCCCAAGGGTCGTCGCTGGTGGCGTACAGGTCGGCGAAATACTGCGCATCGAGGCTCATGGCGACTCCGTTTCCATTCAAAGCAGAACCAGTTCAAAAGGCTGCAACAGGCACTCCAGCAAGGTGGGCTTCAATACTGGCGCTCGTTCGCCGTCAGGCTGCAGTTGGCTCAGGTGCGCGGACAGCGCCTGGCGCTTGCGGGCCAGGCGGGTTTCATCCAGTGCGATGCGGTGCGCACGCGGCCAAGGCAGGCTAGGATCGTCTGCGCGGGCCCAATGCCACGCCCAGATAGGCACCTCGGCCAGTTGTACCTTGCGGGCCTGGCAGGCCTGGGCGGCAGCGCGACCGACCGCTTCGTGATCGGCATGCCCGTCACCGCGCCAGGTCGTCAACAGCAGGTCGTCGGCCTTGAGCAGCTGACCAAGGTGATTGACAAGAAAAGCTTCGTCGCGGGGCACTGCACCATCCTTCAGGTGCAGGCGCTGCCAGTCCAGCTGGGCAAGATCTAGGCCCAGCAGCTGCAGTGCCTGACGGCTTTCCAGCGGCCGATGCCGGCGCAGGCGGTGCTCGGTCCACTGGCTGGAGCCAGGGTGACTGGCCTCGCCGTCGGTGACGGAGATCAACAGCAAGTCGTGCTCGCGCCCGGAAAAGCCTGCGAGTAGGCCTCCGGCCATGAGGATTTCGTCGTCCGGGTGAGGGGCCACCAGTACCAGGCGCCGCCCGGGTGGGCACAGTTGATCAGGCGTGATCCACGTGGCCCGGGCCAGATGCGCGGCCTGTTGCCACTGACTCCAGGGTGTGCCGCTGCTGCTACTGATCGGGTCGTCGGTCATAGCTGCCATGCTCCGGCCGGCACCTGGGCCAGTTGTTGCCCGAGCGCTGCCAGGTCCCGTTCGGCATGGCTCTGGCGCAGGAACACCGGCAGGTCGGCGCTCAACCGGGCGAAGTGGCTGCTGCGGCAAAAGGGTGTGGCACCCAATGCTCGGCCTACATGGTGGATGACCTGCTCGACCGCGTGCTCGACCTGGGCGCGGGTGCGGCGCACCTCGAAGCTGGCGTCGGCGGTCGGCTGCCGGTCGATCCATCCGGCGCATTCGCGCAGCGCAGCGCGAGCGCCGTACAGCGCGGCATCCACCGCACCCAGGTGTGCCTGGGCGTGAGCGTCCGGTGTCGGCTTGCGGCAATGCTCGCGCAGGTAATCCGCCAAGGCCTCGGCTGCGCCGTACCAGCAGGCGGCGATCCCAGCGCCGCCGTGCCAGAACCCAGGACGCTGGAGGTATTGCCCGGGGCGGCCCACGGCAATCCCCGGTGCATCGTCGAACCTGATCTCCACGCTGGTAGTGGTGGCCATGCCCACGGCTTGCCATTGTTCCACCTGGATACGCTGGTTGGGATGGGCCAGTTCGATCGCTACCAGCTGCGGTTGGTCGTCATCACCCCAGGCCGTGATCAGTGCCCGGTCGATCTGCAACGCACCGGAACACCAGGCTTTACATCCACCCAGTCGTACCTGATCGTCATGACGGGCGAGGATGCGGGCCCGGGCATCCGGCGGCTCTGCGGCCCACACGCCCCAGACGCCGTCGCCGACCAGGTGCGGCGCACCACATTCGGCGAGGATTGCCAGGGCATCGGTGTGCCCTTCGTAGAGCTTGGCCAGGGCCAGGTCGCAGCCGGCAATGCGGGCGAGGGTCTGCCAGCGCTGTAGCGTGTGTCCTTGACCGGGCAGTGGCAGCAGGTCGAGATGATCGGCCTGCAAGGCCTGCATCAGTACAGGCAATTGGGTATCTAGGTTCAACGCCTGTGGGCGTTCGGTGAACGTGCGCAGCAGGCGGTCGAGGTTGGTCAGGTCGAAATCCTGGATGATGCTCATGCACTGGGCTCCCCCGTGGTGTTCTTCTTCCAGCCGCGCAGGTTCATGGCGCACAGGCAGAACTGCAGCACGATCAAGGCCCAGGCCTGTACTTGCCAACCCCAGATCACCCACAGCACGTTGCTGCTGATGAAGCAGCAAAAGCCCGCCCGGCGTCGACGTGGCTGCCGGGAACCGATGCACCAGGCGGCCAGCACGGTCAGCAGCATGGCGGGCCATTGCAGAAGATCGAGCAGCACCGCCATCAGTTCAGCCCCATCTGCTTGCGCATGCGCGCGGTGATCGACTGGCGTGTCTTTGCAAGATCAGCCCAAGGGTCGTCGACTTCGGCCAGACGCTCGGCCAGGTTGCCGATGTGCCATTGGTTGGCGCCCTTGAGCTGCGGTAACTCCTCGCGCCAGATCGGTACAGACACCGGCAGGCCCTCGCGAGCGCGCAGGGAGTAAGCGCTGACCGTGGTCGCGCCTTTGCCGTTGCGCAGGTAGTCGATGAAGATGCGCCCGACCCGGTTCTTGGGGCCGGACACTGCGCTCAGGCGCTCGGGGAAGAGCCGGGCCAGGTATTGGACGATGGCGTGGCTGAAGTCTTTGACCTCATCCCAGCCTGCGCGGCGCGTCAGCGGCACCACCAGGTGCATGCCTTTGCCACCGCTGGTCTTGAGAAACACTTTCAGCCCCAGTTCGTCGAGCAGGGTGAGGGTCAGTTGCGTGGCTTC
This sequence comes from Pseudomonas sp. HMSC08G10, assembly GCF_001808425.1. NCBI lineage: Bacteria > Pseudomonadati > Pseudomonadota > Gammaproteobacteria > Pseudomonadales > Pseudomonadaceae > Pseudomonas > Pseudomonas sp. HMSC08G10. The sequence continues at coordinate 39,145 of NZ_KV793307.1, forward strand.
CAGCATGGCCTTCCAAGGCAGCGCCGGGTCCGGGTCCAGGTCGAGGACGAAGCGATCAGGTTTGTCGAAGTCCTTGTCGGTGCCGTTCCAGGTGTGCAATTCGAGCATGTTCATCTGCACCGCACCCAGAAGGCTTTCGGCACTGTTGAGGATCATCGCCGCCTGGCCAGCCTGGGCCTTGCTGTAGCTCACCACGTCTGGAATGTGCAGTTGCCCGGCGTTTTTCTGGAAGAACAGCTCGCCGCCCAGGCCCTCTGGGGCACGCACCAGGGCCACGGGGCGATCCTTGAGCTGCGGCAGGATCCACGGCGCGACCTGGGCGTAGTATTCGGCGACCTGGCGCTTGGTCACGCCGCTGCTGGCATCGATCACCCGGTCCGGATGGGTCAGGCGCAGGTCGCCGAGCGTGGTCTCGGGTGAGGGCTTGGCGACGCGGGTCTTGGGCATGGCGCGCTCCAGGTCGATGGCGGTGGCGGGCTTGTCATCGCGCAGGCCATGGAACACCGAGTGGCGCACCACGCCGTCACGGGTCATCTGGGCATAGGCGACCTCGGCCAGCAGCTGGGGTTTGAGCCAGTGCACCCCGCGGGCATCGGCACCGGTCGGCGGCTTGGCCAGGGCGGGCTTGTCCACCTCCAGCGGCTTGAGTCGGGCGTGGATGCTGTCCAGTGTGGTGGTGCTAAAGCCGGTGCCGACCTTGCCGGCGTAACGCAGCTGGCCGCTGTCGTTGTCATGCAGGGCCAGGAGCAGGGCGCCAAAGCCGTTGCGACTGCCCTTGGGTTCGGTATAGCCGACGATCACGAACTCCTGGCGTTGTTTGCACTTGAGCTTGATCCAGTCGCTGCTGCGCCGGCCGCTATAGGGGCTGTCGGCGCGCTTGCCGATCAGGCCTTCGAGTTCCAGGCGACAGGCGCTGTCGAGCAGCGAGTCGACGGGCTGGTCGAAGTCGGCCGAATACTTGACCTGCTCCGACTCACGGCCCTCCAGCAATTGCCGCAAGGTCTCGCGTCGATCCTGCAACGGCACTTGGCGCAGGTCCTGGCCGCCGAGAAAGGGCAGGTCGAACACGTAATAGGTGATGCGCTCGTCATGCTCGGTATCGAAGGCGTTCTGCAGCGCCTGGAAGTCGGCCAGGCCGTTTTCTCCGGCCACCACCACCTCGCCGTCGAGCCAGGCGGACTTGAGCTTTAGATCGCGCAGGGCCTGCACCTGGTGCGGCATCTTCGCGCTCCAATCGTGGCCATTGCGGGTGAACAGGCGCACCTGCGACCCCTCGATACGGGCGAGGATGCGGTAGCCGTCGAACTTGACCTCGTAGCGCCAGTCGCCGGCCGGCGGAGCATCCACCAGCGTCGCCAGTTGCGGTTGCAGATGGTCGGGTAACTCGGCTTTCTTGGCGCTGGCTGCCCGTGCTCGGGGGCTGGCCGCGCGCTTGGCTGGCGTTGCCTGGGCCTTGGCCCGGCGCGGAAGCAACGTGCGCTCGCTGAGCACGCTGTCGGGCTGGGCTTCGACGATGCTGTAGTCGCTTTCGCTGCGGGCTTGGTCGTCGTCGGACTTGACCAGCATCCACTGCTCCTTCTTGCCGGCCAGGTGGGTGCGGAACAGGTTCCAGACCCCGGCGAGCTTCTCGCCTTGCAGGCGGAAACGCAGCTTGCCCTTGGCATAGGCACTGCGAGGATCACCTTCCGGCTCCCAGACACCTCGGTCCCAGACGATGACATCGCCGGCCCCGTAGTGCCCTTCGGGGATATGTCCTTCGAAATCGGCGTAGTCGAGCGGGTGGTCCTCCACATGGATGGCCAGGCGACGGACCTTGGGGTCCAGCGAGGGGCCCTTGGGGATAGCCCAGCTCTTGAGGGTGCCGTCCAGCTCCAGGCGAAAGTCGTAATGCAGGTGGCTGGCGTCGTGTTTCTGGATGCAGTACTGCAGGGCATGCGCCGGCTGCCGCCGGGAGCGGGTGCCAGCCGGCTCGGGCGTGGCGTTGAAGTCGCGCTTGCGCTGGTACTCCTGCAGGGGCTTGGCCATGACGGGCTCCGGAGGGTTCGCGGGTCTCTAGAGGTGGGAGGGAGCGTCGCGCTTGAGAGTTCAGATTTTTTACCGCGACTGCGCCGCCGGGCAGAAAGTCTGAATCATTGTCCGGCCCCGGCAGTCGACCGCATGAACCCACCTGACGGAGAGCCCAGATGCCCCAGCCAGACGATCCGAAAACCAGGACCCCGGTTGAAATCGACGACACCGAGGACCGGATGGGCAGTGTGCGTGAGCTGGATTTCAGCGACCGCCAAGACGAGCGCGAAGGCCGCGCGGGGGACGAGCGTCCGGCCCAAGAAGTCGCCCAGGAGTACCCACCAGAACGCGTGGCCGAAAGCGGCATGACCGGCGGCGAAGCCCTGAGCGACAGCCTCCATGAAGACAACGTCACCCTCGACGACCTGAGCCCGGACACGCTCTACGACCAAACCGGCGCCCGTGACCCGCACGAACCCGGCGCCGGCGACCCGGCAGACAAGACCCTGCGCAGGGTGCAAGAGCACGAGATCGGTGGTGGCATTGGCCTGGACGAGGCCGAACTGGCCCGCTCCGCCCCCCTGGATGGCGAGCCATGGACCGACGAGGTTTCGCCGATCGATGAAGACGATGAAAGGAGCTGACCATGACCGAGCAACGTTGTGCCTGTAATCATTGTTCCTGCACCGTGGATGCCAATGCGATCCTGCAGGATGACAAAGCCTACTGCTGCCAAGCCTGCGCCACCGGCCACCGCAATGGCGAGCCATGCCGCATGGCCGATTGCAACTGTGCCGAGATGGTCCAGCCCAAGGAAACCAACGTGGATAACGCGCTGGACGAAACCTTCCCGGCCAGCGATCCGATCTCGCCTTGACCGTCGTGGGGGGGGCCGCCAGGCGGCCCCCTTGCTCAGGCCGCCCGCCGCAACGCGTCGATCAGCTCAGCCTTGCGCATGGTCGAGCGCCCCGGGATGTGCTGCTTGCGCGCTCGGTCCATCAGTTCGGTCTTGGTCATGTCTTCCAACTGCTGCCCAGGCCGAGGCACGCCACGGCGCGTTGCCGCAGCGCGTTTGGCCGACGATTCACGGGACTTTTGCTTGGCCTGAGGGCTTTTCTTCTGGCCGGAGCCGCCCTTGCGCTCCCCACCGCCCGACTGTTTGTTGACCGTGGCCCAGGCGCGGGACTCGGCTTCGTCCTTGGACACGCCCTTGGCTTCGTAGCTTTCCTCGATGTGCTCGGCCTTGCGTTTCTGTTTGTCGGTGTATTTGTCTTTGTCTCCACGTGGCATGGCGGTTATCTCCCTGGTATTGGAAATCGCTGTCGACTACTACGGCTGAACGCTCGCCAAGCCCCGTCGTTCCTCGGTTTCGACCGACGGTCAATGGGTTTGCCAGATCCCGTCATGGCGTTCGCAGTCGGCGCGTGCCTGGCCCAGGCTCGGTGTGTCGTAGTAGTAGGTGATCACTCGGGCGTCCTTGGGCAGGGCCGGGCGTGTCGAAGGTTGGTCGCGCCCGGCAGCGTTGGGGTTGGCCAGCGACTCTTGAGTCAGCGGCGCGATGCAACTACCGACGCTGCCATCGGCGCAGCGGGCGACGGAGCGCTTCTGGGTACTGAGCATGTCCTTGCTCTCGTTGCTGCACGACCAGGCGATGGCTTCGGCGGGCATGTTGCTGTAGCTGTAGCAGGTGTGCCGCGCCACCGGCTGTACCGCGTCGCTGGAGGAGCGGGTGAGCACGTCGCAGGCCTCGGCCAGCGCCTGGGTGCTGGCCAGGCTGGCGAACATCAACAGCACAAAGGGAAAACGCATCGGACACCTCCCGGCCCGGGGGCCTTCGTCAGGTCTTGCGCAAGGCGGCCTTGCCACGTTGGCGCAGGGTCTTGGCGCGTTTTTCCAGCACCAGGTAGATGACCAACGCCAACAACAAGGGAATCAGGTAGTAAAGGGTGCGATAACCCAGCAGTGCGGCCACCAGGCTGCCTTGGCCGAGCTGGCCATGCAGCAGCGCGAGGAATACCGCCTCGAGCACACCGAGCCCGGCGGGAATGTGCGCGACCACCCCAGCCACGCAACTGATCAGCAGAATGCCAAGGATCGATGGGTAGAACAGGTCATGGGGTAGCAGCCAGTAAATCAGCGCCGCCATCAACGCCCAGTTGCTCATGCCCAAGGCCACCTGGCACAGCGCCAGGCGCAGGGAGGGCAGGGTCAGCTCGTGGCCGCGCAGGCTCCAAGTGCGGCGTTTGGCGAAGCCGCAGGCCAGCAAGTAGCCCAGCGCCAGAGCCAGCAAGGCGATGCCGATCAGTTGTAGCCCGGTGGCGCCTACCGCCCAGTTTTCCGGGAGCTTGACCAAGCGCAGGGCGAACACGCTGCCGGCCAGCAGCATGTAGCCGACCCAGTTGGTCAACAGGCCCAAGGTGAGGATTCGGGTAATGGTCGGTGTGTCCAGGCCCAGCCGGCTGTACAGCCGATAGCGCAGCGCCACGCCGCCCACCCAGGTGGTGAAATTGAGGTTGAAGGCGTAGCACACGAACGCCACCGGCAACACCTGGCGCGCCGGCAGGTGGTGGCCGGTGTAGGCGCGGCCCAGCAGGTCATAGCTGGCGAACGCCAGGTAGCTGGTGAACGCCAGTACCAGCCCCACGGCCAAGGTGCCGGGTTTGTAGGCCAACAGCGACTGGCGCACTTCGTTCCAGTCCAGGTTGCGCGCAAGGCTGTAGAGCAGCACGGGTATCAGGACGACGAACAACAGGGTCAGCAGGCGTTTGCCCCAGGTGTGCCAGGCTTTGCGTTCCATCAGGTGTTGCCCTCGTGATAGGTGCCTGAAGCCTGCGCGCCCGGCGTCAGCGATTGCAGTTTCTGGCGGTGGGCAGGGAACCAGCCGGCAATCTTCGGGAAACGCCGGATCACGTGGAAGCACAGGAAGATCAGCGGTGCCCGCCACCAATAGCCCCGCACCATGCGCTCCAGCGTCACCGCCTTGCAGTGTTGATGGGCCAGTTCGTCAAGGTGCTGGTAAAGCCGCTGGTTGAAGGCGCGGTCGCGGATCAGCAGGTTCGCTTCCAAGTTGAACGACAGGCTCAGCGGATCGAGGTTGCTCGAACCCACCGTGGCCCACTGGTCGTCGACCAGCGCGACCTTGCCATGCAGCGGGCGCTGGCAGTACTCGTGGATCTTCACGCCGTCGCGCAGCAGGTAGTTGTACAGCAGACGCGACAAGGCCCGGACCCAACGCATGTCAGGCTGGCCCTGCAGGATCAGCCTGACCTCGACGCCACGCCGGGCGGCATTGCGCAGCTCGCGCATCAAGCGGTAACCGGGGAAGAAATAGGCATTGGCCACCACGATGCGCTGACGCGCCAGACGAAAGCCTTCGAGGTAGTAGGCCTCGATGTCGTTGCGGTGGCGGCCATTGTCGCGCTCCACCAGCACGGCGCTGGCCGGACCGCAAGGGTCGGTGACCGGCCGCACCTGGCTCGGTGGTTCCAGCACCGGGGACAACAAACGACGACTCGACGCATGCACCTGGGCGACCACCGGGCCTGTGACCTCCACGGCGTAATCCTGCTTGGCCATGGGGCCGAAGTCGCCCAGGTGATCGGCGCTGTAGTTGATGCCGCCGATGAACGCCCGCTCACCGTCGATCACGACGATCTTGCGGTGCAGGCGGCGGAACAGGTTGGTGCGCATACCCGCCAGGCGAGGCTGTGGGTCGAAGGCATGAAAGCGGACACCGGCTTCGGTCATCGCCGAGATGAAGGCGTCCGGCAGATCGGCCGTGCCGTAGCCATCGGCGGCGATTTCCACGCGAACACCGCGCCGGGCGGCATCGATCAGCACCTGCTGAAGCCGTTGGCCGACTTTGTCGTCATAGATGATGAAGGTCTCCAGCAGGATCTCTTCCCGGGCCTGGGTCATGGCCTGGAACACCCGTTCGTAGTAGGCCTCGCCGTTGATCAGCAGCTCGACCTGGTTGCCATCCACCCAAGGCCGCTTCATAGGCTGATCTGCGCGGCGAGTGGGGCGTGGTCGGAGAGATGCGACCACGGGTATTTGGACAACACCTGGGCTTTGCTCGAGGTGGCGTTGCGCAAGTAGATGCGGTCCAGGCGCAGCAATGGCAGGCGCGCTGGGAAGCTGCGGGCGGGTGTACCGAACGCCTCCACCAGGCGCTGCGAGAGCAGCGCATCGGCCTTGCGCCGCCAGTCGTTGAAATCCCCGGCAACGATCACCGGGGCGTCAGGCGGCAGGCTGTCGAGCAGCTCCAGCAGCAGGCGTACCTGGTTCTGCCGATGGGCCTCGCGCAGCCCCAGGTGCACGCACACTGCATGCACCTCTTCGTGCCCGGGCACTTCCAGCTGGCAATGCAGCAGGCCGCGTTGTTCGTTGCCGGCAATGGAGACGTCGAGGTTGTGGTAGCGGGTAATGGGGAATTTGGACAACAACGCGTTGCCGTGGTCGCCGTGGGGGTAAACCGCGTTGCGACCATAGGCGAACTGCGGCCACATGCTGTCGGCGAGGAATTCATATTGCGGCGTCACCGGCCAGGCGGGGTGTCGCTCGGCGTGGTGCTGATGACTGCCGTGGACTTCCTGGAGAAACACCAGGTCGGCACCGGTGGCGCGCACCGCCTCGCGCAGTTCGGGCAGGATGAAGCGCCGGTTGAACAGGGTAAAGCCTTTGTGCACGTTGATCGTCAGCACGTTCAGCTGGCGCACGGCAGTGACCTTGTCGATGATGCAGCGGGGAGCAGGCATGGTCTTGTTCACAGTTCGACCTCCGGTTCCACCCCGGGCTCGGTCACCAGCTCGCCGGCAAGGCCGAGCTTTTCCAGCAGCCGCCGGGCGTCGTAGGGGGCATGGACTTTCTGGTCATTGTCGAAATAGCAGTAGATGTCCCGCGAGGCTCGCTTGTGCGGCGCGCGCTGGACGATCAACTCGGCGTCATCGGGCTGGCCACCCTGGCTCCAGGCCAGGATGCGTGTCTTCCAGCGCCGCAAGGCTCGGGCGGTATAGCCGCTGCTGTAGAGCTCCACGTCCCCGTGCAGGCGCATGTAGACGAAATCGGCGGTGACGTCCTCGGCATAGGGCCACTTGCCGGCGCTGTCGGCCACCACCAGCGCCACGTTGTGGGCGCGCAGCAACTCGACGAAACCTTCGCAGAGAAAACTCGGGTGACGGATCTCCACCGCGTGGCGCAGCGGTGCATTGCCGTCGATATCGGTGCCGCCATTGTCGCGCAGGCGTTCGGCGCAGTGTTTGGCACAGGCACATGCTGCGGCGCGGTCGTGGGGCAGCTGTTGGAAAAAATCGGCAAAACGTGCTTCGTCGTACTTCATGCTCGCAGGAAACTGCCAAAGCACCGGGCCGAGCTTGTCGCCCAGCAACAATGGGCCTGAGGCGAAGAAGTTGGCCAGCGGCTCTTCGATGTCCTTGAGCCTGCGTACATGGGTGATGTAACGCGGCGCTTTGACCGAAAAGACGAAGTCATCAGGTGTCTCGTCGCGCCAGTTGCAATAACGCTCGGGCGTTTGCAGGGCATAGAACGAGCCATTGATCTCGATGCTGTTGACCGCACGCGAGGCGAACGCCAGTTCGTCGTCCTGACGTAGGCCTTTGGGGTAGAAGTCCTTGCGCCATGGGCCATAGCGCCAGCCGGAAATACCGATACGGATATCGCTCACGGTGCCTTCCTTCGCTCAGGGTGGTTTTGCGCGACGTGTGCCGCATCACTCTTGATGTGCGACCGGCAAGCCCTGGCGAGGGTTCAGGATGTTTGACGAGTGGCGCACGCTAGCTCAGCAAAGGGTGCAGGGCGCGGAACCCTTCGGCTTCTTCGACCAGCCAGTCATGCACGGCGCGTGCGCCTGGCTGGCTCAGCCCGCCAGGCGGGTAATGGAGCATGTAGCGCTTGTGGTTGGCGATCGGCACGCCGAAGGGCACGATCAGTGCGCCCCGCTCCAGCTCGTCGTTGAGCAGGGTGCGCCGGGCAATGGCCACACCGACGCCGGCGATGGCGGCTTCGATGGTCAAGTGGTTGCGATTGAAGGTGTGCCCACGGCGCACATCCAGGCTGCCTGCGCCGATGCCTTCGAGGTAGAACTCCCATTCGGCATATTCCGAGCTGCCACGCCAGGCGGTGATGTCGTGCAGTAACGGGTAGTGCACAAGGTCTGCTGGGCCATGCAGCGGCGGGCGGCCACGCAGCAGGGCGGGGGAGCAGACCGGAAAGATCTGCTCGTCGAGCAGGGGTGTCGAGAGCATGCCGGGGTAGCTGCCATCGTTGAGGTCGATGGCCAGGTCGAAATCCTCTGGGTTCAGGGCTTGGTTGCTGTCCTCAGCCACCAGGCGCAATTCGATGTCCGGATAGCGCTGCTGGAAGCGGGGCAGGCGAGGGGTGAGCCATTTGGCCAGGAACGAGGGGATCGAACGCAGGCGCAGGGTGCCGCGGATTTCGCCGGCGTCCAGGCGCAGCAGTTCGGCCTCGATGTTGCCATAGGCCTCGGCCACGGTCTGCGCCAGGCGCTGGCCTTCAGCGCTCAGCTCCACGCCCCGAGCCCGACGCAGGAACAACCGATAGCCCAGGCGTTCTTCCAGTTGGCGCATCTGCTGGCTCACGGCACCGGGGGTGATGTGCAACTCCTGCGCGCAGCGGGTGAACGACAGATGCCGTGCCGCGCAGGAGAACACATGCAGCCAGACGAACGTCTGGCCATTGAGTTGTCGATTCATCGTTTAGCCTTGCTAAAGCCTTGCTTAGGAACTTTCGTTGGTCATTACCCGACGGACGAGTCAGTATCACGCAATATCGCAGTCTCGTTCAATTTTCGCGGAGGGGCGGTCGACGGCTGAACACCCCGTCGCGCCCAGGTATTAGCATGGCTATCAGTGTTTTCGACCTCTTCAAAATCGGTATTGGCCCGTCCAGTTCCCACACCGTGGGCCCGATGCGCGCGGCGGCGACTTTCGCCCAGGCGCTTCGCGAACGGGGTGTGCTGACGCAGGTGACGCGGGTCGAGGTGCGGCTGTATGGCTCGCTGTCGGCGACGGGCGTCGGCCATGCCACCGACCGCGCCTGCTTGCTCGGATTGATGGGCCAATGGCCAGATCGCATCGATCCGCAGAGCATCGAGCCGCGCATCGCACAGGTGTTGCAGGAGCAGTGTCTGATACTCGATGGCAGCCATCCCGTAGCGTTCGAGTATGCCCGGGACCTGCTGCTGCTCGACGAGAGCCTGCCTTACCACCCTAATGCCATGAGCCTGGAGGCGTTCACCGAACAGGGCAGCCTGTTCTCCCAGACCTATTACTCCGTCGGCGGTGGCTTCATCGTCGAACAGGCCGAAATCGATGCGCCCCAAGGCGATACCGACCTGGTCAAATTGCCCTATGAATTCAACAGCGCGGCTGAGCTGCTGGCCCTGTGCAAGGCCCACCAACTCAGCGTTGGCCAGCTGATGATGGCCAACGAGTGTGCCTGGCGGCCTGAGGCCGAAGTCCGGGAGGGGCTGCTGAAGATCTGGGCAGCGATGGGCGAATGCGTGAACAACGGCCTGCGCAACGAAGGCATCCTGCCAGGCGGGCTGCAGGTCAAGCGCCGTGCCGCCAAGCTGCACCGCAGCCTGCAGGAGCTGGGCAAGCCCAATGTCATCGGCTCGACCTTGAGCGCCATGGAGTGGGTCAACCTGTATGCCCTGGCGGTCAATGAAGAAAACGCCGCGGGCGGGCGCATGGTCACCGCGCCCACCAACGGCGCGGCGGGGATCATTCCGGCGGTTCTGCACTACTACATGAAATTCAACCCAGGCGCCTGCGATGACGATGTGGTCGCGTTCCTGCTGGCGGCCGCGGCGGTGGGCATCCTGTGCAAGAAGAACGCGTCGATTTCCGGCGCGGAAGTCGGCTGCCAGGGCGAGGTCGGCTCAGCCTGCTCCATGGCGGCCGCGGGCCTGGCCGAAGTGCTCGGCGCTACGCCCGCGCAGCTGGAGAATGCCGCCGAAATCGCACTGGAGCACAACCTGGGGCTGACCTGTGACCCAGTCGGTGGCCTGGTCCAAGTGCCGTGCATCGAGCGCAACGCCATTGCCGCAGTCAAGGCGATCAACGCGGTACAGATGGCCCTGCGCGGCGACGGCGAGCACTTCATCTCCCTAGACCGGGTGATCCGCACACTGCGCGACACCGGGGCTGACATGCATGCCAACTACAAGGAAACCTCCCGCGGCGGGCTGGCCGTGGCGTTTGTCGAGTGCTGAGGCAGACCCTGCATCCATCCTTTATTCGCGGGTAAACCCGCTCCCACAGGGATTGCGCAAGCCTTGAGAGCGGCGCAATCCCGGTGGGCGTGGATTTACCTGCGACCGTTCGCTCTCCCAGGTACGGGCTTACTTGAGCAATACCCGGCGCTTGGTCAGCTCCCCGTCATCCCCGCCCGGCCAGTGCAGTTCCACCAGCACTTCGGTCTGGCTACCGTCCAGCGACGGCCGCACCTGAAGCATGGCGAAGTTCTTCGAGCCGGCCATGGCGTACCAGCGCTCGCAGACGATGTCCTTGACGCCGGGCATGCTGCCGCCTGCGCTGATCGCGAGCTTCAGCACGCCAGGGGCCGGCATGCGAGAGATGGCACTGGAGGTGACCTGGAACACCTTGGCCGCTGGATAGCGCTTGTGCAGCAAGCGGAACACCGCCGCGCAATGCACATCGCCGCTGAGGAACACCACCGGCTTGCTGCTGTTGCCCAGGGCCTCGAACACCGCATCCAGCAAGCGTTTACGTTCGGCCTGGTTGCTCTCGTGGTCCCATTCGTCCATGCAATCGTCCTTGAACGATCCGATGTCGGCATAGTTGGTCACGGCATTGCGCCAGTGCATGACCGGCACCGGTGACACCACGAACACTGCGTCGGCTTTTTGCACCGGTGCGCTCTTGAGCCAGGTGGCAAAGCGCGCCATCTGCTCGCTGCCAAGCAACTTGCAGGGGTCTTTGGCCTCGATGTCGTGATGGCCGCGCATGTCCAGCACATAGAACGCCGACTGGCCTTGCTCGAAGGCATAGTCCCACTGGCAGGCGTCGGGATTGTCCAGGTCGATCGGCGTGGGTGGGTTGTGGCTGTGCTCGTACTCGTAGTACACCCGGCAAGCGGCGCGCCACATGAGATCCACCAGCATTTGGTTGGTCGTGGTGTTGTTGCTGCGCTCGAACAGCAGTGAGATGCGCTTGCGCCGTTCGACTTTGGTCAGCGAGCCCCAGCCGTCCATGATTTCGTGATCGTCCCAGATCATGTACTGGGGCAGGCGTTCATAGATCTCCCGTTGGGCCGGCACGTTCCAATAGACCCGGTAGAACCAGCGGTAAAGGTTGCATAGGTAGCGCTCGATGCCCGCCTTGTCGTAACCCTTGCCTTTGCCCTTGCTGTACGCCTGTAGCAGCGCGTCCTTGTTGTCCTTGAGCCATTCCCAGATATCCAGGAAGCCGTTCTTCTTGTTGGTGTCCACGTACACCTGGTCGCCACCGCCGATGACGAAGCTGGCGCGCTGGTCGGCCAGTTGCTGATGCATCAGCGGCCAGGCACCGGCACTGCCGTCGGCACTGATCGGGTCGTGGCAGCTATAGAACCCGAAGGTGAGGGTGTCGGACGCCTTCGGAGGGGTCACGAAGAAGCGCGGCCGGTCGCCACCGATCTCGGTGCGCCGACCGACCTTGCCGGCGTCGGTTTCGTCGCTGATCAGCGCGTAGTAATAGGTGGTGCCGGGCTTCAGGCCAGTGACGTCGAAGACGCCGGTGACATCGGTATCGAAGTCCAGCGTCTTGGCCTGCAGATAAACAGGCGTGACGCCTTGGTCTTTGAAGTACCGAGGGACGGGCAACTCGCCGAGGCGGACCATGTCGCCGCGCATCGGCTCGGTGGTGACCGCCAGGTACCAGGTGCCGGGCCGGTACAGGCGTACCCACAGGCGGGTACTGTTGGGTGTGGTGGCGCCGATCAAGGCGGCGCTGGAGAGTTTGGGGTATTTGCTTTCGTTGGAGGTGGGGTCAAGCAGGGGCATGGATCCATCCTGGGTTCTCACGGTGTTACCGGCCAGTAAAGCCGAGTTTTGCCGTTTCGCTTGTTCCGGAACTGGCCGGTGTCATGCCATTGTTCAATGCCCATAGTCCCGCCACGTCGTGGGCAAGCCCACAGATCGGGTGCAAGTCGACCAGGCCTGCACCTGTTCTGCGGGGCCCTAGAGGGCGGTCAACCCAGCACTTCCCGCAACCGGTACCACAGCATCCCCAGGGCCAGCAGCGGCGAGCGCAGGGCCTTGCCGCCGGGGAAGGTCAGATGGGGCACGGCGCTGAACACATCAAGGCCCTGGCTGTGGCCCACGGCGATGGATTCGGCCAGCAGTTTCGCGGTCCAGTGGGTGACATTCAGGCCATGGCCGGAATATCCCTGGGCGTAGTAAACGTTGGGATGCTGGTTCAACCTGCCGACCTGGGGGAAGCGGTTGGCGGTGATGCCGATCATGCCGCCCCACTGGTAATCGATGCGCACCTCGCCCAGTTGCGGGAACACCTTGAGCACCTTGGGCCGCATGTAGGCCGCGATGTCCTTGGGATCGCGGCCGGAGTAGTGGCAGGCGCCGCCGAACAGCAGGCGGCGGTCGGCGGTAAGACGGTAGTAGTCCAGGCCGACCTTCTGGTCGCACAGCGCCATGTTCTGCGGGATCAGCGCCTTGGCGACGTGTTCGGGCAGGGGCTCGGTGGCGACCACGTAACTGCCGGCCGGCAGCACCTTGCCGCTCAGGCGTGGTTCCAGCTCGTCCAGGTGTGCGTTGCAGCCGAGCACCAGGCTGTTGGCGCGTACCTTGCCGCGCGCGCAGTGCAGGGTCACGGTGGGGCCGTGCTCAATGCGCTGCACCGGGCTCTGCTCGAAAATGCGCACGCCCAGTTGCTGGGCCGCGCGAGCTTCGCCCTGGACCAGGTCAAGCGGATGCAGGTGACCCGAGCCCATGTCCACCAGGCCGCCGGCGTACTGGTCGCTGGCGACCACTTCGTGGATCTGCTCGGGGCCGACCAGGCGGGTTTCGTGGCGGTAGCCCAGCGCGGCCAGATCGTCTTGCTCATCCTTGAAGGCGGCGAACTGCGCGGGGGTGTTGGCCAGTTCGCAGAAGCCCCAGCGCAGGTCGCACTCGATGCCGTAGCGGGCAATGCGATCGGCCACCAGCTCCACCGAATCGATGCCGGCCTGCTTGAGGTAGCGCACGCCGTCCTGACCGACGTAGCGGGCGAAGCCGCTGACGTCATGGCCAATGCCGCGGATCAATTGCCCGCCGTTGCGCCCGCTGGCGCCCCAGCCGATGCGCCGGGCTTCGAGCAGGATCACCGAAAGGCCGCGCTCGGCGAGCTCCAGCGCGGTGTTGACCCCCGTCAGGCCGCCGCCGACCACGCAGACATCTGCGCTCAGCTCGCCTTCGAGCGTGGGGTAGGGCGTCGAGCTGCGTGCGGTGGCAGCGTAGTAGGACGCGGTGTGTTGAGTAGTAGGCATGGCTCGTGCTCGGCTCAGCGGTTGGACTTGATCTTGCTCCAGGAGCGGGTCATGACGCGCATGATCTTGGGGCTCGGGGTGCTGGAGACATACAGCTTGTCCAGCACGTCCTGGGACGGATAGATCTCGGGGTTGTGGACCAGGGAGGCGTCCATGTAGGCCTTGGCGTCCGGGTTGGCGTTGGCGTAGCCGACGGTGGCGCTGACCTTGGCGATCACCTGCGGGTCGAGCAGGTAGTTGATGAAGGCCAGGGCTTGCTCGGGGTTGCTGCTGTCCTTGGGGATGGCCAGCAGGTCGAACCACAGGTTGCTGCCTTCTTTGGGAATGCTGTAGGCGATCTTCACACCGTTTTTGGCCTCCACCGCGCGGCTGGCGGCCTGGAACACGTCGCCCGAGTAGCCGAAGGCCACGCAGACATCGCCGTTGGCCAGGTCCGAGACGTACTTGGAGGAGTGGAAATAGGTGACATAGGGGCGCAGCTGCATCAGGCGCGCTTCGGCCTTGGCATAGTCGGCGGCGCTTTCGCTGCGCGGGTCCATGCCCAGGTAGTTGAGCACGGCTGGGAAGAGTTCGTCAGGCGAGTCCATGAAGGCCACGCCGCATTGCTTGAGCTTCTTGAGGTTCTCCGGCTCGAACAGCACGGCCCAGGAGTCGACCTTGTCGATGCCCAGCACCGCCTTGACCTTCTCGACGTTGTAGCCGATGCCGTTGGTGCCCCACAGGTAGGGCACCGCGTAGCGGTTGCCCGGGTCGTTCTGCTCCAGTTGCTTGAGCAGCACCGGATCCAGGTGCTTCCAGTTCGGCAGTTTGTCGCGGTCCAGCGGCATGAAGGCGCCGGCCTGGGCCTGGCGGGCCAGGAAATGATTGGACGGCACGACCACGTCGTAGCCGGTGCGTCCGGCCAACAGCTTGCCTTCGAGGGTTTCGTTGGAATCGAACACGTCATAGACCACCTTGATGCCACTGCTGGCCTGGAAGTCGGCCAGGGTGGTGTCACCGATGTAGTCGGTCCAGTTGTATACGCTGACGCTCGGCTGGGCCTGGGCGGCGGCGCCGAACACCAGGGCGAATGCAGCGGGAATCAGGGCTTGCAAATGACGCATGTCGACACCTCGTTGGTCTTGTTCTTTGAATGCGGTGTAACAAAGGTTGCACTGGCTCAGGGGCAGCGCGTAGCCCTGTGGGAGCGGGGGCACCCGTGAATGCGATGGCGCACTCACCGATGCCCGTTCCCACAGGCGTGGCAGGAATCAGACGCTCAGCAGCAGGAACTCACGCTCCCAGGAGCTGATCACACGCTTGAAGTTCTCGTGCTCGGCGCGCTTGACCGCCACATAGCCCTGGACGAACTGACGTCCCAGGTATTCGTGCAGGGTCTGACAGTCTTCCATGTGCTGCAGGGCATCTTCGATGGTGATCGGCAGGCGCAGGTTGCGCCGCTCGTAGGCGCGGCCTTGCACCGGCGCGCTCGGCTCGATCTTCTCGACCATGCCCAGGTACCCGCACAGCAGGCTCGCGGCAATCGCCAGGTACGGGTTGGCATCGGCACCCGGCAGGCGGTTTTCCACACGCATGGCCTCGGGGCTGGAGGTCGGTACGCGCAGGCCTGCGGTGCGGTTTTCCTCGCCCCACTCGACGTTCACCGGTGCCGAGGTGTCCGGCAGGAAGCGGCGGAACGAGTTGACGTTCGGCGCGAACATCGGCAGCACCTTGGGGATGTACTTCTGCAGGCCGCCGATGTGGTGCAGGAACAGCTCGCTCATGCTGCCGTCTTCATTGGCGAAGATCGGCTTGCCGGTGGCGATGTCGACCACGCTCTGGTGCAGGTGCATGGCGCTACCCGGCTCGTCGGTGATCGGCTTGGCCATGAACGTGGCAGTGACGTTGTGCTTGAGCGCGGCCTCACGCATGGTGCGTTTGAACACGGTGATCTGGTCGGCCAGATCCAGTGCGTCGCCGTGACGGAAGTTGATTTCCATCTGCGCCGGGCCGTCTTCGTGGATCAACGTGTCCAGGTCCAGGCCCTGGATTTCGCACCAGTCGTAGACGTCTTCGAACAGCGGATCGAATTCGTTGGCCGCGTCGATGGAGAACGACTGGCGGCCGCTTTCGGCACGCCCCGAACGCCCCAGTGGGACTTGCAGCGGCAGGTCCGGGTCTTCGCAGCGCTGAGTCAGGTAGAACTCCATCTCAGGTGCGACGATCGGCTGCCAGCCTTTGTCGGCGTACAG